>NZ_KV786913.1:0-6228 GCF_001806955.1 Burkholderia sp. HMSC10F09 | reverse complement strand
CTCAGAAAGAACCTTAACTGAACGGCATTAGGCCGTTGGCCGGCTTTTTTCATTCACGGCCGGCAATCAATAAAACGCGCGCGCCGGTATTTACAAATATTTACAAGCTTTCGATTAGCTCATTGCCGGTTAATTAATTTCGCGCGCCGCCGCTCTCCCTTTCATCCCGGATAGGGATAAACCGGATACCGTTCGCTTTAAACGCTTCGCGGCGACGTGCACAGCGGCGCAGACGCCCGACCGGCATGGCGCCGAGCCGACTTCCTCGCCCTATCCCGCCGTCCCGCGCGTTTAAATTTCTTACCGCAGGCCTTATCCGTAAAGGGCTTTAAAAGCGCTTTTCGTTTCAATCGCCTTTTTTAGACGAGTTCGTCAATTGACAGCAAAAATCCACGCGGCGACATTAGCTCGCACAATTAAACGACTGGAGACAGCGGCATGTCGCACACCTTATCGAAGGGGGTGGCAACGGCCTTTGCCATTGCCCCTTTGCTGGTTGCCTGTGGCGGCGGAGATTCCGGCGGTTCGCTCGCGCCGATCGACGCACCTCAATGCTCGGGCTCGAGCTGCGGCACGCAAGGGCCGCCACCGTCGCAGCCGGTGAACGGCGCGCTGTGCCCGGCGAACGCCGATATCGTGAAGAGCACGTATCTCGGCGGCGCGGGCAGCGGCGAGATCGTCAGCGTGAACATCGATGCGGTCGCAATGACCTACACGCTCAAGTGGCTCGAATCGCCGATCCCGCTGAAAACGGGCACCGTCACGCCGAGCCGCGCCGGCACGACGATCACCGGCAAGGTCGTGCATCCGCCCGCGGGCACGCTGCCGACGGCCGAACAAACACGCTGCGCCTTCGTGCTGACGCCCGGCACCGGCACCGCAGCGGACGGCTCGACCTACTCGACCGCCGCCGACTTCAACCAGGCGAACCCGCCGATGCTGCTGGTCGGTATGGGCGTCGCGGGCGGCGGCATTCCGGGTGCGACGGTGCAGTACGACGGGCTCACGATCAGCGTGATCGGGTTTCCGGTGTTCAAGAACGTGGGCCAGGTGCCGAACCGCCACTTCGACTTCTATCCGTTCCTCGGCTTCGCGAACACGACGACCGACCTGACGAAGCTGCCGGGCACCTATAACGCGCTGATCTACCACCTCGTGCCGTCCGGCGACTACGCGACGAAGGGCACGAATTCGAGCGAGACGTTCGACGCGAACGGTGCGTGTACATCGACCGGCGGCACGTGCCAGACGACCGGGGATCCGTGGACCGTGAATGCCGCGAACGGCGGCTACCTCGATAGCAAGAATGCCCCGCAGATCCTGCCGCAGACGAAATTGCCGCTAATCGGCGCGACCGGTAAGTCGGCTAGCGCGCACATGGTGATCGGCCAGCTCAACGGCGCAACCGTGCCGGTGATCGTGCGGACTGGCAGCGTGTATCTCGGCACCGACGCTGCGGTCCATACCGACGCCAAGGTCGACGACGAATCGGGCATCGCGGTGCTCGGCGCGGCGAGCACGATCCAGTCGGGCGCGATCGACGGCGGCTACGCAGGCGCGGACTCGAACTTCAAGTACACGGCTGCGCTGATCCGCGGCAGCAACGCATCGTTCATCAATCCGTCCACGCAGGCCGAGGAAGACGGCTTCACGCTCGACTACGGCCAGTCGACGCCCGGCCTGCTGGCTGCGACGACGACGCCGGCGAGCGGCGCGAGCTATCCGTCCGCGTCGGGCGTCGTGATCGCGACGGGCGGGCTGTACGCGGCGCTCGTGCAGGGCACGGTGAACGGCGGCGTCACGTCGACGTCGGCGAACGCGACGACGTCGTCGGCACCGTACTTCGGCGTGGGCGCGCAGATCAGCAAGTAGCGGTCGGGGACGCGGCGGCGCACGCACGCCGCCGCGCGACGCACGAAGGCGCCCGGCACGGCGCCGGCAGCACGAGCACAAGCAACAGAAGCGGTCGACAGGGAGCCGGCCGCCGTACAAGACAAATCCGGAGGAGCAACATGAAGCGCAACCTCGTTCTGGCGGCGGCCTTTGCCGCCCCCCTTCTTTCGGCCTGCGGCGGCGGCGGCGACGGCGACAATCCGCCGCCGCTCGTCGAGGAGCGGCTCTGCCCCGCGACGCTCGACTACAACACCGTCTACACGGGCGGCGCGGGCAGCGGCGAACTCGTGAAGCTTCAGCTCGACACGACGAAGATGACCTGGCAGGTCACGTACATCGAATCGCCGGTGCCGCGCACGACGGGCACGGTGACGCCGACGCGCGCGGGCACCGTCGACAGCGGCACGCTGACGCAGGAAACGCTGCTGCCGACCAACAAGCTGAATCAGTGCGCATTCCGGCTGAACGGCGCGAGCCTCGACGCGTCGCGCCCGGCGCGCATCTTCGTCGGCTACGGCGTGGCGGGCGGCACGATTCCCGGCAAGGAGATCCAGTTCGGCGGCGTGCTCGGCCAGGCCGCGGTGCCCGACACGAAATTCCCGTACTACCCGTTCATCGGCTTCTCGCAGATCGAGACGAACATTGCCAACGTGGCCGGCACATACAGCCACGTCGGCTTCGGCGAAGTGCCGTCGCAGAACTTCGCGCCGGTGTCGATCGACGCGAAGGTGACGATCAACGCCGACGGCACGTGGAGCAAGTGCGATTCGACCGGCCAGTTCGCGGGCGGCGCCTGCGTGCAGCGCGGCACGAACTTCGTGCAGTCGGCCGACGGCAGCGGCGCGTTCGAGACCGACCACTATCAGAGCCAGATCAAGCCGACGCTGTCGGCGACGCCGCAAGGCAAGGGCTTCATGGTCGTCGGCAAGCTGCGCAACCAGCTCGTGCCGATCCTCGTGCGCACGGGCGTCGCGAACCCGAACCCGACACCCGACAGCAACGGCGTGCCCGGCCTCACCGCCGACGACGAGTCGAGCATTTCGATCCTCGCCCCGCAGACGGCCGTGTCGGTCGGCTCCCAGAACGGCGAGTACATCGGCGTCGACAGCCAGTTCGACTATCGGACGACGGCGCTGATCAACACGCAGGCGACGCTGCTCGATCCGTTCCAGCCGTCGCAGGCGTCGCTCGCGACCGCGCTCGACCTCGACTACACGCAGAAGGTGCCGGGCACGGTCACGACGATTCATACGGGCTCGGGCAGCACGTCGCCGACCGGCAAGTTCATCTTCACGGGCGGTGTGTTCGGCTTCCTCGACAACGCGGGTTCGACGCCGTATTTCACGATCGGCGCGTTCGTCCAGTAAGCGGAGGCTGCCGTGATGAAGAAGACCTTCCTGTGCGCGGCGGCCGGCGCCGCCGCGCTGGCGCCGCTCGCGGCCCACGCACAGAGCGCCGGCAGCAACGTCGTCACGCTCGGCTGGTTCCACGTGATGCCGCAGCAGAGCAGCACGCCGATGACAACCAATGTCGCGCCGACGCCGATCAACACGCCGCTGCGGCTGCCGCCTTCGTTCACGTCGCCCGGCACCGGGCTGCACACGAGCGGCGCGGACACCGTCGGGCTGACGGTCAGCCACTTTCTGACCGACCACATCGCGGTCACGTCGGTCGCCGGCGTACCTCCGGTGTTCAAGGTGTCGGGCAAAGGCACGATCAATCCGCCGGGCCCGGCCGGCGCACTCGGCACGCAGAACATCGGGATCGCGGCGGTCAATCCGATCGTGAAAAGCGTGCGGCAATGGAGCCCCGCGGTGCTGCTGCAGTACTACTTCGGGCAGGCCACCGCGCGGTTCCGGCCGTTCCTCGGGCTCGGCGTGTCGTACAACTGGTTCAGCGACCTGCAGCTGAACTCGAACTTCATCAAGCAGACGCAGGACAACCTCGGCGCGATTCTCGCGGCAGGCGCCGGCAAGCCGGGCACGACATCCGTGGAAGCGAAGGCCTCGTCGTCATGGCAGCCGGTGTTCAACGCGGGCGTGCAGTACAACATGACCGAGCATTTCGGGTTGATCGCGTCGGTGACCTACATCCCGCTGAAGACGACGTCGACGGTGACGATCAAGGCGGCCGACGGTACGGTGCTCGCGGAATCGAAGTCGGAGCTGAAGGCCGATCCGATCATCAGCTACGTCGGGCTGACCTACAAGTTCTGATACCGGGCCGCACCGGTGGCGGCGCAGCGGCTCGCCCGCGGCCGGCGCGCAGGCAAAAAAAAGCCCGCCTTGAGAGGCGGGCTGAATCCATATCAGAGGAGACATGGAGGAGACAGGTGTAACTATAGCGAATCGATTTGCGCAGCGCAACATTTCCGTAGAGAAAATAAGGATTTTCCCTCGAATGGCGCCTCTAACGCCGTCCGGCGGGTGCTAGGCCGCCGCGCTTACAGCTGACCCCGTTTCAATCTCCCGCGCCAGCACGGCGCCGAGCGCTTCCCGCAGCAGCGCGGCGGGCCGCATCAGCCGGCCCGGCAACGCGCCGTGCACCATCCAGACGCCGATCCGCGTATCGAGCCCGTCGGTCGGCACGATCTTCAGCGCGTCGCGATGCGCGCTGCGCGCGAGCGCGTTCGGCGGCGCGATGCCGATCCCCGCGCCGCGCGCCACCAGCGACAACTGCAGCTCGGAGCCGAACGCCTCGACCGCGACGTCGAACGGCAGCCCGGCCGCACCGAGCGCTCGGCTCAGCGCCGAACGCATCCCGCAGCCGTCCTGGCTCAGCACCCACGGAAAACGCGACAGCGCGTCGAGCGTCAGCGGCCCCTCCGGCAGCGGAAACTCGCGTGCGGCGACGAGCACGGTCGGCTGCGTGCCGAGCCGCGTTGCGCTCAGCGTGTCGGGCAGCGCCGTGCCGACCGGCACCATCACGGTCGCCATGTCGAGCGTGCCGCGCTCGACGCCCTGCAGCAGCGCCGGCGACCAGCCGGCCGTCACGCGCAGCGTGAGGCGCGGGAACGCTTCGCGCAGCCGGTCGATCGGCCGCTCGAGCGCCAGTTCGGACAGGAACGGCGGCACGCCGATCCGCAGTTCGCCGGTCGGCTCGCTATCCGGCGTGCCGGCCGCCAACAGCGCATCGACCGCACTCAGCACGTTGCGCGCGAGCGCGTACACGTCGCGCCCGGCCGCGGTCGGCTTCAGCGGCTTGCTCTGCCGGTCGAGCAGCGGCACGCCGAGCAATGTTTCGAGGTTCTGCACGCGCCGCGTCAGCCCCGGCTGCGTCAGATGAAGCCGCGTGGCCGCGGCCACCATCGAGCCGCTGTCCACCACCGCGACGAACGCCTGGAGATCGCGTGTATTCAAAGCAAACTCGCATAATGATGTTAGAGATATTTCAATTGTCGCATAACGTGACGCCGCCTAGGATGGGGTTTCCTTCGACTATTCCGGTGGCCCTTCCATGAACTGCCCTGCCCCTTCCTGTCCCGGCGCCGCGCGCGCGGCGCACGACGCCCGGCCGACGCTGAGCGCCGGCATGACGCTCTTCTTCGCGGCGACGGTCGGCGTGATCGTGATCGACCTGTTCGCCGCGCAACCGCTGACGGGCCCGATCAGCGCCGACCTGCAGCTGCCCGCGAGCCTCGCCGGGCTCGTCGCGATGCTGCCGCAGCTCGGCTACGCGGCCGGGCTCGCGCTGCTCGTGCCGCTTGTCGATCTGCTCGAGAACCGCCGCGTGATCGTGGCGACGCTCGCCGTATGCGCGGCGATGCTCGCGCTGCCGGCCGTCACGCACTCGGGCACGGTGTTTCTGTGCGCGACGCTGATCGCCGGCGCCGCGTCGAGCGTGATCCAGATGCTGGTGCCGATGGCGGCGTCGATGGCGCCGGAAGCGCAGCGCGGGCGCGCCGTCGGCAACGTGATGAGCGGGCTGATGCTCGGCATTCTGCTGTCGCGGCCGCTCGCGAGCCTGATCGCGGGCTCGATCGGCTGGCGCGCGTTCTATGCGCTCGCCGCCGCGGCCGACGTCGCGATCGCAGCCGTGCTGGCGCTGCGACTGCCGACGCGCACGCCGCCCGTCACGGCAAGCTACCGCGCGCTGCTGGCATCGATGGGACGGCTGCTCGCCGACGAACCGGTGCTGCGGCGGCATGCGCTGTCGGCCGCGCTCGCGATGGCGGCGTTCAGCGCGTTCTGGACGGCGATCGGATTGCGGCTCGCGCAGCCGCCGTTCGGCCTCGACCTGCATGGAATCGCGCTGTTCGCGTTCGCCGGCGCGAGCGGCGCGATCGTCACGCCGCTCGCCGGTCGCGCGGGCGACAGCGGGCGCGGGCCGCTCGCG
>NZ_KV786912.1:0-1517 GCF_001806955.1 Burkholderia sp. HMSC10F09 | reverse complement strand
CCCGTTGCCCGGCGCACAGCGCGATGCGCTGCAGGCCGAGGTGCTGGCCGCGCTGTTCGACGCGTGCGCGCAGCCGGGCGACGACGGCAGCGGCGCCGCGCCCTCGACGCGGCGCTGGATCGTCGAGCAGGCGCGCGACTACGTGCTGGCGCATCGCACGCGGCCGGTCGGCGTGCCGGAACTGTGCGAGCAGCTCCACGTGAGCCGCCGCACGCTGCAGTACTGCTTCCAGGACGTGCTCGGCATGGCGCCCGCTTCGTATCTGCGCGCGCTGCGGCTGAACGGCGCGCGGCGCGATCTGTGCGGCCGTGCGGCCGGCTCGGTGCAGGATGTCGCGGAAGCGTGGGGATTCTGGCATCTGAGCCAGTTCGCGACCGATTACCGCCGGCTGTTCGGCAAGCGGCCGTCCGATACGCTGCGCGAGCGCGACGCGCTCGCCGCCGGGTGATGCGCGCGCGGGCGCGTGGATCGGCGGCATAGGCCGCGTCGCGCGGATCGCGTGCAGCGTCGTTGTCGCGCGTGCTGCCGATCGCGTTGCGCACGCATCGGGCCGCTGTCCGCGCGCGCTATGGCGCCGCGGTCCGGGCAGCCGGCCACGGCACCGCATCCCAGTCGAGCGCGCCGTAGGCCGCATCGATCGCCGCGATGTCGTCGGGCTGCTCGCTGCGATGCAGCCCGCGCAGTTCGGCCGGCACGTCGAGTTCGATCGGCACGCAATGCGGGTAGTCGCGCACGCGCAGTGCCGGCTCGATCGTCGTGAAGCACGCGACGCTCGGCACATCGAAGCCGGCCGCGACGTGCAGCGCGGCCGTGTCCGGTGCGAACAGCAGGCTCGCGCCTTTCACCCAGGCGATGAAGCGCGCGGTGTCGCCGGCCGCGTCCTCGCTCACGTCGACGTAGGCCGGATGCGCGACCGGCCCGAACCCGACCACCGGCAGCCCGTAGCGCTGCGCGAGCCGGTCGACGAGCCTCGCGCGCCGGGCCGGCGGCACGCTGCGCACCGCGGTGCTCGCGTCCGCGCAGAACAGGACGTAAGGCCGCCGCCATGCCGCTGGCAGCGCGGGGAGCTGCAGTCGCGCGAGCCAGCGGTTGCGCTTCGCCGATGCCGGCACGGCGGCAGGCTCCGCACCGAGCGCATCGAGGAAGAAGTCGATCATCGGCATATGCGCGAACGCCGGCCAGTACAGGTGATTGCCGATGTCGATGCACGGTGTGTGCGCGGGTAGCGCGTCGGCTGCGCACGGCAGTGCGCGCGTCGGCGCGACGACGTCGGCCGCGAGCGCATAGAGCGCCTCGACGTAGCGCGGCGCACGCGCGGGCCGATACAGCGTGAAGCGCAGGTCCGGATGCGCGTCGCGCAGCGCGGCGAGCGCGGTCAGCCCGATCACCGAATCGCCGAGCGCGACGCCCATCCCGTTGATCACGTGTACCTGCGTCGCGTGGCTGTAGTCGAGCCGGAACGGGCGCTGCGCGGCATGCAGCAGCTGCAGCGCCGGCGCGGCCGGCACGTAGCCGGC
>NZ_KV786911.1:21457-49188 GCF_001806955.1 Burkholderia sp. HMSC10F09 | reverse complement strand
TGCCCGCCGCGCCTTCGCCCGAGCGCCCGCCCGCGCGCCGCGCGTGGCGCGTGCGGTTGACGACCGGCGGCTGGGTCGGCCTGTCGATGGTCGGCCTGATGCTGTTCATCGCCGTGTTCGCGCCGCTGCTCGCGCCGCACGACGTCGGCGCGATCGTGACGCCCGACGTGTTCGCGCCGTTTTCCGCGAAGCTGCCGTTCGGCTCGGATTTCCTCGGCCGCGACATGCTGAGCCGGATCCTGTACGGCACGCGGCTGACCGTGCTGCTCGCGCTGGCCGCGGTGCTGCTCGCCGCGCTGACCGGCACGACGCTCGGGCTGCTCGCGACCGTCGCGGGCCGCGCGGTCGACGAGACGATGAGCCGCCTGCTCGATGCGCTGACGTCGATTCCGTCGAAGATGTTCGCGCTGATGTTCGTCGCCGCGTTCGGCTCGTCGCTGCCGCTGCTGATCCTGACGGCAGCGGTCAGCTACATGCCGGGCTCGTACCGCATCGCGCGGGCGCTGGCCGTCAACATCAGCACGCTCGAGTTCGTGCAGGTCGCGCGTGCGCGCGGCGAAAGCGCGCTGTATATCGCTTGCGTCGAGATGCTGCCGAACATGCTGCATCCGATGCTCGCCGATACGGGGCTGCGCTTCACGTTCGTCGTGCTGCTGCTGAGCGGCCTGAGCTTTCTCGGGCTCGGCGTGCAGCCGCCGTATGCGGACCTCGGCTCGCTGGTGCGCGAGAACATCGCGAGCCTCGGCGACGGCTCGGCCGTCGCGATCATGCCCGCCGTCGCGATCGCGATCCTGACGGTCGGCGTGAACCTGTTGATCGACGGCTTGCCGCATCGCGGCCGCCGCAACGGCGCGGCCGGCGCCGCGGGAGGACACTGATGCAACACGAATCGAACCCGCTCGTCGAGGTGCGCGGGCTGCGCGTGGTCGGCGGCCGGCCGGGCGGCGCGGAAACGACGATCGTGCACGGCGTCGACTTCGACATCCGGCGCGGCGAGGTGCTCGCGCTGATCGGCGAATCGGGCTCCGGCAAGACGACGATCGCACTGTCGCTGATGGGGCACGCGCGCGCCGGCTGCCGGATCGCGGGCGGCTCGGTGAAACTCGGCGGCACTGACGTCTGTGCGTTGCCCGCGGCGGCGCTGACTGCGCTGCGCGGCCGCAAGGTCGCCTATATCGCGCAGAGCGCGGCCGCCGCGTTCAATCCGTCGCGCACGATTCTCGATCAGGTGATCGAAAGCGCGCTGATCCACCGGACGATGTCGAAACGCGACGCGCAGGCGAAGGCCGTCGAACTGTTCCGGGCGCTCGCGCTGCCGGAGCCCGAGACGATCGGCAAGCGCTATCCGCATCAGGTGTCGGGCGGGCAGCTGCAGCGGCTGATGGCCGCGATGGCGCTGATCACCGATCCGGAGCTCGTGATTCTCGACGAGCCGACGACCGCACTCGACGTGACGACGCAGATCGACGTGCTGCAGGCATTCAAGCGCGTGATTCGCCGCTGCGGAATGAGCGCGGTGTATGTGTCGCACGATCTCGCGGTCGTCGCGCAGATGGCCGACCGCATCGTCGTGCTCAGCGACGGCGTGATTCGCGAGGCGGGCGACACCGAGCAGATCCTGCACGCACCTGTGCATCCGTACACGCGCAGTCTCGTCGCCGCCGTCACACCGAACGATGCGCAACGCGACGAGAAGGCGGCGCCCGCCGAACCCGCGCCGCTGCTCGAGGTGCGCGGTGCGGTCGCCGGTTACGGCGCGCGCAACGCGAAAGGCTGGCCGGCAAAGCCGATCCTGCACGAAGTGGATCTGCGCATTGCGCGCGGCCAGACGGTCGGCGTGATCGGTGAATCGGGTTCGGGCAAGACGACGCTCGCGAAAGTGATCGCGGGCCTCGTGCCGGCTACCGGCGGCCAGATCCTGCTCGACGGCCAGCCGCTCGCGCTCGATATCGCGAAACGCACGAAGGAGCAGCATCGGCGCGTGCAGATCGTGTTCCAGAACGCGGACACCGCGCTCAATCCCGTGCATAGCGTCGAGCGTACGCTCGCGCGGCCGCTCGCGTTCTATCACGGCATGCGCGGCGAACGCGCGCGCCGGCGCGTCGCCGAACTGCTCGATCTCGTGCGGCTGCCGCAAGCGGTCGCCGGACGGCGTACCGGCGAGCTGTCCGGCGGACAGAAGCAACGCGTGAACCTGGCGCGTGCGCTCGCGGCGGAGCCCGACCTGATCCTCTGCGACGAGGTGACGTCGGCGCTCGACACCGTCGTCGGCGCGGCGATCATGGATCTGCTGCGCGACCTGCAGACGAAGCTCGGCGTGTCGTACGTGTTCATCACGCACGACATCGCGAAGGTGCGTGCGATCAGCGACGACATCGTCGTGCTGTATGCGGGGCGCCGCGTCGAGACGGGCAGCCGCGATGCGCTCTGCGCGCCGCCGTATCACCCGTATTCGCATCTGCTCGTGTCGTCGGCGCCGGAGCTGCGCGCGGGCTGGCTCGACGATGCGGCCGAGCGCTGCCATCGGCCGCTCGAGCCGATCGCCGCGAGCAGCGACGATCCCGCGCTGTGCCCGTTCCTGTCGCGGTGCGCGATGCGTGTCGACGGCGTATGCAACCGAACCGCGCCCGCGCTGCGCACGTTCGGCAACGGCGCGCAGGTGCTGTGCCATCGCAGCGAGGACGACCTCGTGCGGTTCCAGGCGCAGCCGCTGCAGGCTGGTATCGCGCCGGTGCGGCTGTAGTGCGCGCAGCGGCGCGTGCGTGCACGTGTGTTCGTCGGCGCACGACGCACGTGCCGCATAGTCTGCTGCGGGCGTCGCGCAAAACGGTGAATTGCACGCGCGCTGCGCGCGATTACGCGGCAACTGCGCTTTTTGACGGTGATTAAATGATGGCCAATGAACGGTCGCCGATCGTCGTCGCCGGCATGCTCGAGAAGGATGCGATGAAACTGGAATCGTACTGGCTGGATACGCGCCCCGCGTTTCACGCGGGCAGCGAAGGCGCCGTCGAAGGGCGCGCCGACGTGGTCGTGATCGGCGGCGGCTTCACCGGCTTGTCGGCCGCGCTCGCGCTGGCGCAGCGCGGCGTGTCGGTGGTCGTGCTCGAAGCCGCGCAGATTGCCGCCGAAGCGTCGGGCCGCAACGGCGGCCAGTGCAATACCGGTGTCGCGCAGGACTACGCGTCGCTTGCCGCACGCATCGGCCCCGAGCAGGCCAGGCAGTTCTATCGCGCGTATGCGAGCGCCGTGAACAGCGTCGAGACGATCGTCGCCGAGCAAGCGATCGACTGCGATTTCCGGCGATCGGGCAAGCTGAAGCTCGCCGCGAAGCCGCAGCATTTCGCCGGGCTCGCGAAGTCGTTCGACGCGTTGCGGCGGGACGTCGATCCCGACATCGAATTGATCGAGCCGTCGCGGATCCGCGATGAAGTCGGCTCCGACGGCTTCTACGGCGGGCTGTTGCAGCGCAACGGCGCGCAGATGCATATGGGCAAGTTCGGCGTCGGGCTGGCGCATGCGGCCGTGCGGGCCGGCGCGCGCGTGTACGAGCATGCGGCCGTCACGCGGCTCGAGCGCGTGGCCGGCGAGCGCCACACGATCACCTGCACGCGCGGCACGATCGTCGCCGATCGCGTGCTCGTTGCGACGGGCGCATCGCAGCACGGTCCGTTCGCGTGGTTCAGGCGCCGCATTGCGCCGGTCGGCAGCTTCATCGTCGTCACCGAGCCGCTGCCCGACGCGCAGCTGAACCGGCTGTTTCCGCATCGCCGCGCGTACGTGACGTCGCGCCAGATCGGCAACTACTTCCGCGTGACGCCCGACAACCGGCTGCTGTTCGGCGGCCGCGCGCGATTCGCGATGTCGAGCCCGCGCTCCGATGCAAAGAGCGGCGACATCCTGCGCGCCGGGATGACCGACTATTTCCCCGAACTGGCCGACGTGCGGCTCGATTACTGCTGGGGCGGGCTCGTCGACATCACCGCAGACCGGCTGCCGCGTGCGGGCCAGCACGACGGGCTCTATTACTCGATGGGCTACAGCGGTCACGGCGTGCAGATGTCCGTGCACATGGGCCGCGTAATGGCCGACGTGCTGTACGGCGCGGCCGCGTCGAACCCGTGGCGCGAGCTCGACTGGCCCGCGATGCCCGGTCATTTCGGGCACGCGTGGTTCCTGCCGCTCGTCGGCGCGTACTACCGGATGCAGGACTTCCTGCACTGACGCGACGGCCGGGAGGATTCGCGATGACCGCACGATTCGTTTGCCCGCCGGCCGCGCGGGCGATTGCATGAGGACCGCAAGCATGGCCAGCCTGTTTCACGATCCGCTCGACCGCGCGATGCAGCGCGCGCCGCGTATCGCGCCGCCCGTGTCGCCGGCGATCCGCGCAGTGCTGCGCACGATCGACGCGTCGTTCGCGCAGCCGCTGAACCTCGACACGCTCGCGGCAGTGGCCGGGCTCAGCGTGTCGCGTTTCACCGCGCGCTTTCGCAGCGAAGTGGGCTCGTCGCCGCATCGGTATCTGTGTCTGGTACGCGTGCGGCGCGCGCAGGAGCTGCTGCGCACCGGCGTCGCGCCGTCGGTCGTGGCGACCGAGGTCGGGTTCTTCGATCAGAGCCATCTGTGCCGGCACTTCCGGCGCATGCTCGGCATCACGCCGCGCGATTACGTCGTCACGCGCGCGGCCGATACGCCGGCGCGAACGTCGCCGTTCCGACCGCGCGCCGAACATCGCGACGCGGCGCATCACGTCGCGTGAGCGCGGCGCGATCGGTCGCACGGGCGGCCGGCGGCGCGTGACGCGGTCCGTCGGGGCGCGCTTCGCTGCCCCGTGCGATGTGCACCGACGGCCGTTGACAGCAACGTCCTTCAATCATGGTTTTGGATCACGCACGACCGGTTGTCGCGAACCGCGTCGTGCCCCTGCAGGAGCAGAAATGACCGCAGCTTTCGTGTTGCATCGTGCCGACGGCACGGCCGATACCACCGCGTTTCGCCGGCAGGCGTTCGGCGAACGCGATCCGTTCGCGCGCGATCGCGAGATCGCATGGGACGGGCCCGACTCGATGGCCGCCGGGCGTATCGGTTTCGTCGGCGACATCGATGTGCGCGATTATCCGCATATCGAGACGATCGTCGTCGTCGAAGGCGAGCTCACGCTCGAATCGGCCGACGCCGCACCGCGCGTGCTGGCGCGCGGGGAGGGCGCGGTGATCGGCTGCGGGACGACGCTGCGTCTGCACGCCGAAGCGCAGGTGCTCGTCGTGTTCTGCGCCGTGGCATGCGCGCAGCCGACGAAGCGCGGCGTGTTTGCGCTGCGCGCCGACGCGGATTTCAAGCCGTCGTCGTCGCTGCCGCCCGAGGTGCTGCTGAGTCCCGCGCCGCAATGCCGCAGCGACAACGTGTTCGTCGACGACGGCGCCGAATGCAGCGCCGGCACGTGGGATTCGACGCCGTATCACCGGATCGTGCGGCCGCATCGCGTGAACGAATTCATGTTCCTGCTGGCCGGCAGCGTCCGCTTCGCCGCGCGCGACGGCAGCGTGCTGTCGCTTCGCGCGGGCGACGCGCTGTTCGTGCCGAACGGTGCGCCGATCGGGTGGGAAAGCAGCGAACGCGTCGCGAAGTTCTACGTCGTCCAGCACGTCCTTGCCTCCACCGAACGAGACTGAACATGTCCCCTCCGCTGCGCCATATCGAAACGCCGCCCACGCTGCCGGCTTCGGCCGACGTCGTCGTGATCGGCGGCGGCATCATCGGCGTCTTTACGGCCTACTATCTCGCGCGGCGCGGCGTATCGGTCGCGCTGGTCGAGAAGGGCCGAATCGGCGCCGAACAGTCGAGCCGCAACTGGGGCTGGTGCCGGCAGCAGAATCGCGACGCGCGCGAGTTGCCGATGGCCAGCAAGAGCATCGATCTGTGGGAACGCTTTGCGGCCGAATCGGGCGAAGACACCGGCTTTCGCCGTTGCGGGCTGCTCTATCTGAGCAACGACGACGCCGAACTCGCGCGCTGGGCCGACTGGGGCGAATTCGCGAAGAGCGCCGGCGTGACGACCTACATGCTCGACAGCAAGCAGGCGGCCGAGCGCGGGCGCGCGACCGGCCGCGCCTGGAAAGGCGGCGTGTTCTCGCCGACCGACGGCACGGCCGACCCCGCGAAAGCCGCGCCGGCCGTAGCGGCCGCGCTGATGAAGCTCGGCGGCAGCGTCCATCAGCGCTGCGCGGCGCGCGGGATCGAACTCGAGGGCGGACGTGTCGCCGGCGTCGTGACCGAGGCCGGCGTGATCAAGACGAAGACCGTCGTGATGGCCGGCGGCGCATGGGCGTCGTCGTTCTGCCGGCAGCTCGGCATCCGGTTTCCGCAGGCGTCGATCCGCCAGTCGATCCTCAGCGTGTCGCCCGTCGAGCAGCCGCTTCCCGAGGCGCTCTACACGTCGGGCGTATCGGTCACGCGTCGCAGCGACGGCCGCTATGCGCTCGCGATCAGCGGCCGCGCACGCGTGGATCTGACGCCGCAGTTCTTCCGGTTCGCGCCGCAGTTCGTGCCGATGTTTGCGAAGCGCTGGCGCAGTCTGCTGCCGGGCGGCCTCGAAGGCATCCGCGGCGGCCATGAAACGCTGAAGCGCTGGCGCCTCGATGCGCCGACGCCGATGGAAGCCGTGCGCATCCTCGATCCGAAGCCCGACCGGCCGACCATTGCCGAAACGTACCGCCGTGCGGCCGACCTGCTGCCCGAACTGCGCGAAGCGACGATCACGCATGCGTGGGCCGGCTACGTCGACAGCACGCCGGACGGCGTGCCCGGGATCGGCGAAGTGCCCGACGTGCCGGGGCTGATCCTCGCGGCGGGCTTTTCGGGGCACGGCTTCGGGATCGGGCCCGGTGCCGGCCATCTGATCGCCGATCTCGCGACCGGCGCGCCGCCGCTCGTCGATCCCGCGCCGTATCGGCCCGGCCGCTTCGCCGAATCCGCATGGGGCAAGGTGGCGGATTTCTAGCGTGCGGCGCGGCGCGTGTCAGGCGCGCGTCGGCACGCGCGCGTTGCTGCCGTTCGGCGCCGCCGCCCCCTATCGACTCAAGGACATCCTGTAATGAATCCATCCGTCAATTCGCCGGTTCGTCATCTGATGCAAGCCGGCAGGCTCGATCGGTTCTACATCGACGGCGACTGGGTCGTGCCCGACGGCGGCGACCGATTCGCGGTCGTGAGCCCGTCCACCGAAGACACGCTCTGCGAGATCCCGCTCGGCAGCGCGCGCGATGCCGACCGTGCAGTGCAGGCCGCACGCCGCGCGTTCGAACGCTGGTCTGCCACGTCGCCGCATGAACGCGCCGCGCTGCTCGACCGTATGCATGCGTTGATGCTCGAGCGTGCCGAGCAGTTCGCGGTCGCGCTCGCGATGGAAATGGGCGCGCCCATCAGCTATGCGCGCAGCGCACACGTACCGCTTGCGGCCGAGCACATCCGCGTCGCGCGCGACAACCTGGCCCATTATCCGTTCGTGTCGCGGCGCGGGACGACCGCGATCGTGCGCGAGCCGATCGGCGTGTGCGCACTGATCACGCCGTGGAACTGGCCGCTCTATCAGATCACGGCGAAGGTCGGGCCTGCGCTGGCAGCGGGGTGTACGGTCGTGCTCAAGCCGAGCGAGCTGTCGCCGCTCAGCGCGCTGCTGTTTGCGGAGATCGTCGCCGAGGCAGGCGTGCCGGCCGGCGTCTTCAATCTGGTCAGCGGCAGCGGGCCGGAAGTGGGCGAGGCGCTCGCGGCGCACCCGCAGGTCGACATGGTCTCGATCACGGGATCGACGCGCGCGGGCGTACTGGTCGCGCAGGCCGCGGCGCCGACCGTCAAGCGCGTTGCGCAGGAGCTCGGCGGCAAGTCGCCGAACGTCGTGCTGCCCGATGCGGATCTGTCGCGCGCGATTGCGCCGGGTGTGGCCGCCGCATTCCGCAACATGGGCCAGTCGTGCAGCGCGCCGACGCGGATGATCGTGCCGCGCAGCGTGCTGCGCGATGTCGAGGCACTGGCCGCGGCGGCGGCGGCGCAGATGGTCGTCGGCGATCCGTTTGCCGATGCGACGACGCACGGCCCGCTCGCCAATCGCGCGCAGTTCGGTCGCGTCGCGCAGATGATCGACGTCGGCATCGACGAGCGCGCGAAGCTCGTTGCGGGCGGACCGGGACGGCCGGCCGGGCTCGATCGCGGCTTCTACGTGCGGCCGACGATTTTTTCCGACGTCCGGACCGACATGGCGATCGCGCAGCAGGAGATCTTCGGCCCGGTGCTTGCGATCCTGCCATACGACACCATCGACGAAGCCGTCGCGATCGCGAACGACACCGTCTACGGGCTCGGCGCGCATGTGCAGGGCACCGACCAGGAACGCGTGCGCGAAGTGGCGGCACGCATTCGGTGCGGCCAGGTCCATCTGAACTACCCGGCATGGGACCCGCAGGCGCCGTTCGGCGGGTACAAGCAGTCGGGAAACGGGCGCGAGTATGGCGTCGAGGGGATGGAGGAGTATATGGAGGTCAAGGCGGTTGTGGGGTTCTACGGTTGAGGGGCGGATGGAGCTTCATATGCGAGCGTGCTTGCGTGCGACACGACCGTTCTCGCGCGATCAGCACTCCGACTGTCGAATCGCTCGTGCGTGACGGGCTCGTTCATGCGCCTTTTGTCAGCCGAGAGCGGGCGCGATCCGCTCGATGACGGCTTCGGCGCCCATTCTCGTCACGGCACGCGCCGGCTGGGCTTTGCTGACAGCCGCCACCGCGAGGGCGCCGAACCCTTGACAACCCGGCGCGCCGCGAAGTCCCGTCATTCCCCCGCACCACCCGCAAGCCACACGACCTGATCGCTCCACGTCTGGTCGCGCGTAAACCGAAACAACTTGTCCTTGAGCAGTCGGATCCAGGCATCGACGAGCCGTGACGGACGATTTTCCCGTAACGTGCTGATCGACACGGTCGAGCGGATTGCCGGCCGTTCGATCGCGATCGCCTTCAGCTCGCCGCGCGCCAGTTCCTCCTGGATCGCGACGTAGGTCAGCAGCGAATAACCGACCCCCGCACGGACGAGTTGCTTGGTCAGCGCAACGCTGTCGATCTCGAATTCGACGCGCAGCCGCACGCCGTGCTGGACGGCGGCCTGATCGATCAGCCGCCGGTTGCTGTGTGGCAGTCCCGGCAGGATCAACGGCATGTTCGCGAGGTCGCGTATCTGCAACGCCTTGCGCGTCGGCGCGGCATCGGGCGGTGCGACGACGATCAACGGCTCGCTGAAGAGCGGGACGATGTCGAACGCGTCGAGCGGCGGCTGGTTGTAGACCACCGCAAGATCGACACGCCGGTCGAGCACCCACTCCTGCAGCGAGTTGCTGAGCCCCTCGCGTATATGAAGCGACACGCCAGGCCAGTGCGTATGGAAGTCGCGCACGAGATCGGTACCGATCAACCGGCCGATGGTCGGCGGCAACCCCACGGCGAGATAGCCGCGCTCGGCATCGACGCTGGCCCGTACCTGGTCCGCCGTCTCGCTGACCATCCGCGTGATCATCTCGGCATGCTCGAGAAGGCGCGAGCCGGCGGCCGTCAAACGCACGCCGCGGCCGTAGCGCGTGAAGAGCGCCACGCCGATTTCTTCCTCGAGCTTGGCGATCTGGCGGCTCAGCGCAGGTTGCGCGATATACAGCTCCGCTGCCGCGCGGCTGAAACTGCCGGCGCGGGCGACGTGGATAAAGCTGCGTAGTTCTCGAATGTCCATGTCGATATCAAGCTATGCCGTTTTGGCATAGAAATACATGTTCATAAGGTCTTTGTCAAAAAAGTGGGACGGTTCTATGCTGCAAACAAATAGCAAACCCGATCCATAACGATCCCTGAGACACCATGCATCCCTATCCTCGCGCCCATTCCGTCTCTCGTTCGCGGCTGCGCCGCGGCGCTTCGCCAGACCGCCGCTGAGCGGCTGGCTCGACCGGCCGACGCATCGTCGAATACGCCATAGGAAGGAATGCTGATGAAAAGCTTGAAGAAACTGCACGTCCAGGTATTGATCGGGCTGGCGTGCGCGATCGTGCTGGGCCTGCTGGCACCGAAGACCGCGATCGCGATGAAGCCGTTCGGGCAGGGCTTCATCGCGCTGTTGAAGATGATGCTCGCGCCGATCATCTTCTGCACGCTGGTGCAGGGCATGGCGCACGTCAAGGATCTCCGGATGCTGGGCCGGATGGGCGTGAAATCGCTCGTCTATTTCGAAGTGGTCAGCACGGTCGCGATGGTGCTCGGCTTCGCGATGGTGAACGTGTTTCCGCCGGGCGCAGGCCTTCATGCCGCGAACATCGCCGAGAGCGCCGACGCATTGAAAACCACGTCGAACGCCGGCGAGATCTCCGTCGTCACCTACTTGCTGAGCCTCATTCCCCATACGCTCGTCGACGCGTTCGCGAAAGGCGACATCGTGCAGGTCCTGATCATCTCGATCCTGGCCGGGCTCGCGCTGAACGTGTCGGTCGGCGCCGATTCGGTCCTGCTGCGCGGCATCGACGAAGCGCAGAAGGTGCTGTTCCGCATGCTCGCGTTCATCATGCGCCTCGCGCCGCTCGGCGCATTCGGCGCGATGGCGGCCGCGGTCGGCAGCTACGGCGGCGTGACGCTGCTGTACCTGTTCAAGGTCATCGTTCTCTACTACGCGACGTCCGCGATCTTCGTGTTCGGCGTGCTCGGCGCGATCAGCTGGTCGATCGGTTTGCCGTTCGCCGCGATCATGCGACTGATTCGCGACGAGCTGCTGCTGACGTTCGGTACGGCGTCGAGCGAAGTGGTGTTTCCGCGGCTCGTCGAAAAGATGAAGCGCGCCGGCTGCGACGAGGTCGTGGTCGGGTTCGTGCTGCCGGCCGGCTACAGCTTCAATCTCGACGGCACGGCGATCTACATGGCGATCGCGATCGGCTTCATCGCGCAGGCGACCGATACGCCGTTCTCGCTCTGGCAGCAGCTCGGCCTGCTCGCGATCCTGAGCCTGACGTCCAAGGGCGGCACGACGGTGGCCGGCGGCGCGTTCGTCAAGCTGGCCGCCACGTTGCAATCGGTCCGCTCGTTGCCGCTCGCCGGGCTCGGCCTGCTGTTCGGCATCGATCGGATCATGGCGACGGCGACCGCACTCGTGAACGTGGTCGGCAACACGATGGCGGTGTTCGCGATCGCGCGCTGGGAAGGCCTGTTCGATGCCGCCGCGTTCAACCGCGAAACGGGGCGCACGGCGCGACGCTCGATGCTGCGCGCACGCAACGTGCCTGCCGATGCACGCGCCGAACAATCGGGCGCGACGGCCAAAGCAAACTGAATTCTGTCGAGGTGATTTTAACCATGGAACGCATTTCCCCGCTCGCGCCCGAGCAGCTGTCCGACGAGCAGCGCCAGGTGTACGACGCCATCGCCAGCGGCCCCCGCAAAGGCGTGCGCGGCCCGCTCGCCGTCTGGCTGCATCGACCGAGGCTGGCTGCCTGTGCGCAGGCGCTTGGCCAGTACTGCCGCTATGACAGCAGCGTGCCGCCCCGGCTTTCCGAGCTCGTCATCCTGTCGATGGGGCGCCACTGGCTTGCCGAGTACGAATGGGCCGCGCACAAGCCGTTTGCACTGGAGGCCGGACTCTCGATCGAGGTGATCGATGCGATTCGCGACGGCATCGAGCCGCCGTTCGTTCGCGACGACGAAAGGCTCGTCCATGCATTCGTCAAGCAACTGCACGAACGGCACGAGATCGACGACGCGCTGTATGCAGCGCTCGTCGACACGCTCGGCGAAGGCGCGGTCGTCGATCTCGTCGGCATCGCCGGTTACTACACGCTGATCTCGATGACGATCAAGGTTTTCAACGTCCCGCCGCCGGCGGGCGTCGCCCCCGAACTTCCCGCAACACACGGTTGAATACGCACACATCATGAACGACACATCCATCAACGAAGCGGGCGCAGGCCGCCTGCAGGGCAAGGTCGCGATCGTCACCGGCGCCGGCTGCGTCGGGCCGGGCTGGGGCAACGGCCGCGCGGTGGCCGCATTGTTTGCGGCCGCCGGCGCGAAGATCTTCGCCGTCGACATCAACATGGACGCGATGGCCGAGACGGTCCGTCGCGTGACCGAGCTGGGCGGCGAGATCACCGCGCATACGTGCGACGTCACGGACAGCGACGCCGTCGCGGCGATGGTCGCCGCATGCCGCGAAACCTACGGGCGCGTCGACATCCTCGTCAACAACGTCGGCGGCTCGGCCGCGGGCGGCCCTGTCGCGCTGTCAGAGGAGGCGTGGGACAAGCAGGTCGCGTTCAACCTGAAGAGCGTCTATCTGACCTGCAAGCACGTGCTGCCCGTCATGGAACAGCAGGGCGCCGGCGCGATCGTCAACACGGCGTCGACTTCCGGCATGCGCTGGACGGGCTCGGCGCAGGTCGCCTACGCGGCGTGCAAGGCCGGCGTGATCCAGCTCTCGAAAGTGGTGGCCGTCGAATACGCGAAGAAGGGCATCCGCGTCAACACGGTCGTGCCGGGCCAGCTGCATACGCCGATGGTCGAGGCGCGCCTCGCCGGGCAGCGCGCCGGCGGCGACGTCGACAAGCTGCTGGAGAGCCGGCTCGCGCGCATTCCGCTCGGCTTCATGGGCGACGGCCGCGATACGGCGAACGCCGCGCTGTTCCTGGCTTCCGACGAAGCGCGCTTCATCACGGGAACGGAAATCGTCGTCGACGGCGGCATGACGGCACGGTGCGACTGATGCAAGCGACTCGAGGCCGTCCGGCCGACAGCGTCTGGGATTGCCATACGCACATCTATGGGCCGTGGGAACAGTTTCCGGTACCGGCCGACGCGGCCTATCGGCCGGAGGCGGCGCCGATGTCGAGCCTGCTCGCGCTGCACGAACGGCTCGGCATCACACGCGGCGTGATCGTCCAGGCCGCGTGCTATCGGCACGATCACAGCGCACTGCTTGCCGCGATCGCGGCGACGGGCGGTACGTATCGCGGTGTCGCGCTCGTCGACGACACGACCGACGACGGCACGCTGCGCGAGCTACACGCGGGCGGTGTGCGCGGCATCCGGTTCAACTTCATGGGACATCTGCCCGGCGAGCGCGACACGGACAAGCTGCTGCGCACGGCCGAGCGTGTCGCGGCGCTCGGCTGGCACGTGCTGCTGCACGGGCGGCTCGCCGACTTGCTGCCGGTGCTCGACCAGTGGGCCGGCGCCGACATTCCGATGGTGATCGATCACATGGCGCGCCCGTCGCTGCAGACGCCGTGGACCGACGACCAGCGCGACGCGTTGCTCGCCCATCTCGGCAATCCGCATCGCTGGATCAAGCTGTCCGGCGTGGATCGATTCGCGGGCGGCGATGGACGTGCGTGGCCGGATGCGCGGCCGCTCGCGCGCCGCCTGCTCGATGCCGCGCCCGACCGCGCGATCTGGGGAACGGACTGGCCGCATCCGAACATCGAAGGCGCGGTGCCGGACGACCTCGCACTGCTGACGTTCGTCCGCGACCTGTGCAGCGACGATGCGCTCGCGCGCGCCGTGCTGACCGACAACCCGCTGCGGCTCTACGGCTAAGCCCAAGCAGCGGCTGAATGCATGCGGCGAGCGAACACGAAACGAATTCGACCTGCAGTGAACCTCAAGGAGGAGACATGAAAGAGAAATCGGGCTGGCGCGCCTGGCTGGGTGCCGCGACATGGATGACGCTGTGCGCGGCGTCGCCGGGCGCGCATGCCGACGAGATTCACGTTCTGGCGACGGGCGCGCTGCACGGCGCGTTCGACCAGCTCGTGCCGATGTTCGAAAAATCGTCGGGGCATCGTCTCGCGATTGCGTGGGGGCCGTCGTACGGCACGTCGGCCGAGGCCTTGCCGATGCGCTTGCGTAACGGCGAGAAGGTCGACATCTGCTTCATGATCAAGCCGGCACTTCAGCAACAAGTCGACGCCGGCCGCTTCGACCGCGCGTCGCTGTCGGACATCGCCGCCAGCGGAATCGGCGTCGCGGTGCGCAAGGGCGTGGCCGTGCCCGACGTCAGTACGGACGACGCATTGCGTCATGCGCTGCTCTCCGCCAAATCGGTGGCCTTCTCCGAAGGCGCGAGCGGCACCTACATCGTCGACACGCTGTTCAAGCGGCTCGGCATCGTAGAACAGATGAAAGCGAAGAGCGTGCTGATTCGCGGCAAGGAACTGGTCGGCACCGCACTCGCGCGCGGCGACGCCGAGCTCGGGCTGCAGCAGATCAGCGAACTGAAGGTGACGCCGGGCATCGACTTCGCGGGGCCGCTGCCTGCCGACGTGCAGAAGACCAGCGTGATCTCGTCGGCGATCGCCGTGAATGCGCAGGCCGCCGACGCCTCGCGGGCCTTCGCGGCCTTCCTGAAGACGGCACCCGCCGTGGCCGTGCTGCAGAAGACCGGCCTCGATCCGCTTTGAGACGACGGTCGCTATCGACCCATGAGGAGACGATGAAAACAAACGCGATGCTGACGCGGCTCGTGCTGGCCGCCGCACTGGCGACCTCGGTTGCCGCTTGCTCGACGCCGCGTGCCGACGCGAACGCGGTACAACGCACGCTCGTGTCGAAAGGCGACGTGCAGATCGAAACGCTTGCGCAAGGACGCGGGCCCGTGATCGTGATCCTGCCGTCGCTCGCACGCGGTGCCGAAGATTACGACGAAGTCGCGCGCATGCTCGCGGACGACGGATTCCGCGTATTGCGGCCGCAACCGCGCGGTATCGGCCGCAGCAGCGGACCGATGCGCGACCTCGACCTGCATGCGTTCGCATCCGATGTCGCGCTCGTGCTCGACCACGCGCACACGGGGCCGGTCGTGATCGTCGGCCATGCATGGGGCAGCCAGCCTGCGCGCATGCTCGCGGTCGATCGCCCCGATCTCGTGCGCGGCCTCGTGATGGCCGCGGCTTCGGCCGGCAAGCTGCCGCCGGGATCGACCGAGAAGCCGTATGGCCGGCTGCGCGAAGCGATCGACGGGGCGGGCGATCCGCGGTTGCCCGAGGCGCAGCGGCTGACTTATCTGCAGCAGGCGTTCTTCGCGCCGGGGCACGATCCGCGCGCATGGCTGACGGGCTGGTATCCGGAGGTGCATGCGGCGCAGGCGCATGCGCGCAACATCACGCCGATCGATGTCTATTTCGGCGGCGGGACGGTGCCGATGCTCGATCTGCAGGCGCAGTACGACGCCGTCGTCGTGCCGAACGTGTTCAAGCCGTGGCTGGGCGAGCGCGTGACCGTGCAGGTCGTCGCGAACGCGGGGCACGCGATGGCGCCCGAGCAGCCGCACGCGATGAGCGAAGCGATCGCCGCCTTTGCGCGGAAAGTCTACGGCACGCCGTGATCGTCAGCGGCACGCGCTGAAACAAACGAATGCATCCGTCAATCAATCAGGAGATCAGGAACATGAAGGTATCGAAGCGCGGCCTCGTGGCTGCATGCGTATTGTGGTGGGCGGCGTCCGCCTTCGCATCGTCGGGCGCAGCCGCCGTCGATCGAGAAATCGTTCGGCGCGGCGACGTGCAGATCGAGGTCATGCGCCAGGGGCAGGGCCCGCTGATCGTGATCCTGCCGTCGCTCGGCCGCTCGGGCCGGGATTACGACGCCGTCGCCGAGCGGCTCGTGGCGGACGGTTTCCGCGTGCTGCGCCCGGAGCCGCGCGGCATCGGGCAAAGCAAGGGGCCGATGGAGAATCTGTCGGTGCATGACTTCGCGGCGGACGTCGCAACGGTGATCGAGAACGAGCATCGCGGCCCGGCGATCGTCGTCGGCCATGCATGGGGCAACTTTCCCGCGCGCATGCTGGCCGTCGATCGGCCCGATCTCGTGCGCGGCGTCGTGCTCGCCGCCGCGTCCGCGGGCAAGGTGCCGCCCGGTTCGACGGAGAAGCCGATCAGCGCGGAGATCCGGCAGGCCATCGACGGGGCAGGCGACCTGTCGCTGCCGGAAGCGACGCGAATCGAATACCTGAAGAAGGCCTTCTTCGCGCCGGGCAACGATCCGCGCGTCTGGCTCGAGGGCTGGCATCACGCCACGCACGAAGCCGAATCGCATGCGCGCGAAACGACGCCGGTCGACGCGTACTTTGCGGCCGGCACCGCGCCGATTCTCGACCTGCAGGCCGAATACGACGCCGTCGCGCCGCGCCGGTTCTCGAACGTGCTCAAGTCGATGCTCGGCGATCGCGTGACGATCGTGCGGATTCCCAATGCCGGCCATGCGCTCGCGCCCGAGCAGCCGGCCGCCATGGCCGACGCCATCGCGGCGTTTGCACGGAAGATCACGGCCGCGCAGTGAGCGCGTCGACGGGAGGCGTGGTTGACCTATTCAAACCGGTTATAGGTTGCTATCGATAAAAGGTTTTGGTCAATCCGGGGAAAACTGTTCACAGTGGTTGCCATAAACAGGAGACGAGCTTGCACGACGCCACGACGCTGCCGCGCGCCATGTTGATGGTCATGATGGAACCGCCCGCTCATCGCGAGGACGAGTTCAACGACTGGTACGACACCGAGCATTTTCCCCAACGCCGATCGTTGCCCGGATGCATCGCGGCATCGCGATGGGTATGCATACACGGATGGCCGCGCTGGATGGCGCTTTACGATCTGGCGAGCCTCGACGTGCTGGAAAGCGACGCGTATCGATCGATGTCGGGCAAGCAATCGACACCGTGGACTCGCCGGATCCTGTCACGCACGGTGGGCCGGCGCCGCGTCGTGGCCAGCGCGCTTGGCGAGACCACGGCGATCCAGCATGCCGGATGGCAAACGTCGCGGCTCGTCGTGATGGGGATGCCGGTTGCGTCGGACGCTGACGGGCTGAAGGTCGCCGATGGGCTGCAACGCCAACTCGCAGCGTCGAATGAGGTGCTGCAGCTTCGCGGATTTTTCGAAGCCTGCGTTCAACCGACGGAAGGCGGCCCGCATCGCGGTGGTGTTCCTGCCGGCATCGCATGGTTCATCGCCGCGCTTGCGGTACCCGCCGAGCAGGCACTGCTCGATGCGGCGCGCGAGGGCGCGGCCGGTTACCCGTTGACCGTATTCAATGTCTATATGCCATACCGGCGTAATGCCGGCCTGCCTGCCGATTCATGAATGTGGACGAGCGTTGTTGCGGATCGGCATGCCCGATCCGCAGGCGAGCTGCTCGTCGAAGCAGGACGTCGACTGACGTTCACGCCCGAACCTGTGCGTTCGCGGGCGACACCGACCACGCACACGTGAACGGCGAATTTACGCCCGCTGCATGTGCGCCGAACGATACGTTGTCCGGCGCGGCCCCCAAGCCTTCGCTTAACCATCAAGGAATCTGTCGACATGACCGTGACGTCTTCGAATGCCTCGACGCATTCGCTCAAATTCTCTCCGCCACCGCTGGCGGAACCGCGCCGGCCCGTCTTGCGCCTGCCAGCCAACAGCTGCGACGCGCATTGCCATGTGTTCGGGCCGTTCGACCGGTATCCGTTGCCCGACGATCGCAGTTTCGATCCGTCCGCCGCACCCGAGTCGAAGTTGCGACAGCTGCATGACCATCTCGGCTTCTCGCGTGCCGTCATCGTGCAGAGCCAGGGGCACGGGTTCGACCACCGGCCGCTGCTCGATGCATTGCGCGACGGAGGCGGGCGCTACAAGGGCGTCGCGCTCGTGCGGCCGGGCGATCTGGACGAGGTGCTCGAGCGGTACGACGCGAGCGGCGTGTGCGGTGCGCGCTTCAACTTCCTCGCGCATCTCGGCGGCCGCCCGGATCTGGATGCGGTCAGGACGGTCGCCGCGCGCATCCGGCCGCTCGGCTGGCATCTGGCCATTCACGTTTCCGGGCAGGACATCGTCGAATTTTCGCCGTTCATCCGTTCGCTCGACATGCCGGTCGTCATCGATCACATGGCGCGCGTCGATATCGACGAAGGGTCGACAGTCCATCGGTGCGTGCGCTCTGTGCGCTGCTCGATACGGGCAACGTGTGGGTCAAGCTGTCGGGCGCCGACCGGATGTCCAAAGCCGGTGCGCCGTTCGAGGACACGCTGCCTGTCGCGCGTCGACTCGCCGAACATGCGCCCGAGCGCGTTCTCTGGGGCAGCGACTGGCCGCATGTCAACCTGAGCCATCCGATGCCGGACGACGGCGATCTCGTCGATCTGATCGCGCGGATCGTGCCGGACGAGAGACGTCGCATCCAGATGCTCGTCGACAATCCCGCCCGCTTCTTCGGATTCAGGTGAACGCATGGCATCGACGCTCACCGTTCCGCACGAGCAACCGGATGCGGCGCAGGACGCCGCACTGCAGCGCGCGTTGCGCAAGAATCTGGTCCGCCTCGTCCCGTTGCTGGCGATCGGCTATTTCTTCAACTACATCGATCGGACCAACATCGGCTTCGCGGCGCTGACGATGAATCGCGATCTCGGCCTGACCGGCAGCCAGTTCGGCATGGCGGCCGGCCTGTTCTTCGTCGGCTATTGCGCGCTCGAGGTGCCGAGCAATCTCGCGCTCTATCGGTTCGGTGCGCGGCGCTGGCTGGCGCGCATCATGATCAGCTGGGGGCTGCTGTCCGCCGCCTGTGCGTTCATCCAGGGGCCGACGAGCTTCTACGTGCTTCGCGTGCTGACCGGGGCGGCCGAAGCCGGATTCTTTCCCGGCGTGCTGTTCTATCTGTCGTGCTGGTTTCCGAAAGCGTGGCGCGTGCGCGTGCTCGCGTGGTTTCTGGTCGCGATTCCGTTGTCGTCGGTCGTGGGCGGTGTGCTGGCGGCGTTCATCATGCAGCTCGACGGCGCAGCGGGGCTCAAGGGCTGGCCGTGGCTGTTCGTCGTCGAAGGGTTGCCGGCTTGTCTGCTCGGCCTGCTGACGCTGTGGTTGCTGCGCGACCGCCCCGAACAGGCCGACTGGCTGACGCGGGAGGAATCCGCCGCGCTCACCGACGTGCTTGCGCGCGAATCGGCCGAACTGCCGAAGCGGGATTTCGGCGCCGTGCTTCGCGACGCGCGCGTCTGGATGATGGTCGGCATACTGTTCTGCTACTGGATCGGCATCAACGGCATCGCGATCTGGCTGCCGCTGATGCTCAAGGGACATGGGTTGTCGACGTTCTCGGTGGGATTGCTGTCGGGCGTGCCCTATCTCGTCGCGGCGGTCGCGATGATCGCGTGGGCCAGGCTGATGGAGCGTCAAGGCCGGCACTTGTTGCATCTCGCGCTCGCGTGCGTCGTGTCCGCGGCCGGGCTGATCTTCGCCGTCGTTTTTTCGTCGCTGCTGCCCGCGCTCGTCGGCATGGTGTTCGCGGTGATCGGCTTGAGTGCGGCCCGGCCGGCGTTCTACAGCCTGCCGTCGCGGCATTTGACCGGCGTCGCGGCGGCGGGCGGCATGGCGTTCATCAATTCGATGGGCAGCCTCGGCGGGTATGTCGGGCCGTGGATGGTCGGTGTGCTCAAGGATGCGACGCGTTCGTATGCGCCGGGCATGCTGGCGATGTCGGCGTCGCTGCTGCTTGCTGCGCTTTTGACCTGGGGGCTCGCGAGTTATACGCGGCGGGAAGCGGCGGGGGAGAGGGGGCGCGGGTGAGGGGTATTGCCGGGTGAACCGAATCATGGCGTTGGTTCGCCCGGTGCAACGTATCGCGAGCGGCGTCAGACGCAGCACCTGGCGATGTCGGTGTCGACCGGCGCATGGTTGGTGAAACCGCGCTCCCTGCATCGGTTCGACGTGCCTGTGCAGGCGGCGGAGAACGGCATCCGTTTCGGCATGGATGGCACGTCGGCGATGGCGAGCAGCGCATCGTCAACGCGTTCACGGCCTCGATATGCTCGAGAAAACGCGCGATCTCGTGCGCTTGCGGTGCTTCGGCTTAGGTTTGAACTCGTCGCGGCATGTTCCGTCGCGTCGGGCGGCGGGAAGCAGATCGTCAGGTCGCGTCGATCGTGTCCGTGACGAAGATAACCGCGCGTTCGACACCGACACGACGTGCGCTAAGCGCCGCTCCCGGGATTTGCGAGGCAAGGGGATGCACGCCTGCTACGCCATGAACCGCATTACCCTTGCTCGCCGCTGCCGAAATACTGCGCGTCCGTGACCCGCTCCAGCCATTCGACATTCTTGCCATCGAGCGCTTCCTGAACGGCGATATGCGTCATCGCGGTCGTCGAGGTTGCACCGTGCCAGTGCTTGTGGCCCGGCGGGCACCAGATCACGTCGCCCGCGCGGATCTCGACGCGCGGTTCACCTTCGCACTGCGTCCAGCCGCAGCCGGCCGTCACGATCAAGGTCTGACCGAGCGGATGGGTATGCCAGTTGGTGCGCGCACCGGGTTCAAACGTGACGCTCGCACACGAAACGCGTGCGGGCGGAGGCGGCGCGTTCAGCGGGTCGAGCCGCACCGTGCCCGTGAACCGTTCTTCGGGGCCTTTCATCGAGGGCTGCGAGCCCGCGCGTTTCAGTTCCATGACTATTTCTCCTCGGTTTCATCCGGGCAAATGCCCGATGCCACTAATCTAACGTCTGGGAATAGATGCGACTAGATGGCAAAATCGGCATGCCCTTATGCCGTGGAGCATGAATTGAAAGAGAACTTCGACGATCTGGTCGGCTTCATGAACGTCGCGCGCGAGCGCAACTTCACGCGGGCGGCGGCGCAGCTCGGCGTCTCGCAGTCCGCGTTGAGCCGGACGGTGGCGGCCCTCGAAAAGCGCATGGGTCTTCAGTTGCTGACGCGTACGACCCGCAGCGTCTCCCTGACGGAGGCCGGCGAACGACTCCTCGCAGCAATCGCGCCGCGCTTTCAGGAAATCGAAGCGGAGGTCGATGCCCTGCGCGCGATGACGAACCGCCCCAGCGGAACGGTCCGCATCACCACCACCGACTACGCGGCGAACACGTACGTTTGGCCGCGTCTGCAGCCGCTGCTGCGCCAGTATCCGGAACTGAAGATCGAACTCGTCAACGACTATGGGTTGACCGACATCGTCGCGGATCGCTATGACATCGGTGTGCGGCTCGGCGATCAAGTCGCCAAAGACATGATCGCGGTGCGAATCGCGCCGGATATGACGATGGCAATCGTCGGGGCTCCCCGTTACCTGAAGTCGGCCGCGCCCGCGAACACGCCGCAGGACCTGACGCAGCACAACTGCATCAATCTGCGGCTGCCGACGCGAGATTCACTGCTCGCGTGGGAGTTGAAGAAAGGGCGGCGCGAGTTGCAGGTGCGGGTCGAAGGGCAGCTCATTTTCACGAGCGTCTATCAGATGATGGACGCGGCGCTGGGCGGGTTCGGACTTGCATACGTCCCCAAGGATCTTGCGGAAGGGCATGTCCGGGCCGGGCGCTTATGCTGGGTGCTGGAAGACTGGTTTCCTACGTTCGTCGGACATCACGTCTATTACCCGAGTCGACGCAAATCGTCGCGGGCCGTCGAGCTTGTCGTGGAGGCGTTGAAGAGCGGTTATTCGCGTCGCATGCGGTGAGCGGCAAGGCGACCGCAACGCGGCAGATCGTTGCCGTCGAGTCGCCGCGCGTCATGGCCACCGGGATATCGCGAACGGACGTCGCACAAAAAAAGCGCCGCCTGAAACAGGCGGCTTCGAACGGAGATCACGTCCTTCGATGTGCATGGATTACAGCGCGAAAAGTTATCCAGCGCCGCCATGGTTGCCGGCGCCGGTACCACGGAGGATCAGCCCAGCGCGATTCGGTGAATCGGCCGAAGCGCGATGTGAGAGCCCGAAGCCGTCCTGATTGCTGCGTCGACCGCGCCTAGTCGTTGATATTGACGTCGCGCGTTTCACGGAAGAACAGGATGAGGGCAATCAAGGAGACAACCGTCCATCCAAGCGGATACCACAGGCCCGAGAAGATGTTGCCCGTTTGCGCAGAAATGGCGAACACGAAGGTCGGAAGCAGACCGCCGACCCAGCCCGTTGCCGCGTTATACGGGACTGACATCGACGTATAGCGGATACGTGTCGGAAACATTTCCACCAGCGCGGGACCGATCGTCATGACCGTGATAATCGAGCAACTGAAGAACACCACGAGTAGAACGAATACCATCGGCCCGTTGAAGGCCGCAGGATCACTGTGCGCTGGATACCCCTGAGCTGTCAGCAAGTCACGCAGTTCGCCTGCGAAATGCGTGGCTTGTGCTTTCGCTGCGGGCGCGGTAAGGCCTGCGGCACTGTATCCCGTCAGTGTGCCGTTCCCGACACGGATCACGGTGGTGGTGGCGGCGGATCCTTTGTCCTCGACGCTATAGCTGACGCCGGCAGCGGCCAAAGCTTGCTTGGCCGTATCGCATGACGATGTAAAGCGGCGATTGCCGAGCGGATTGAAGAGCAGAGAGCAGCGTGAAGCGTCAGTCTCGACGGTGATAGGCGCGGCCGCCTGCGCCGACGCCAAGGCCGGATTGGCAAAATGCTCGAACCCGTGGAAGACCGGAAAAAGCAGTGCTGCGGTCGTTGCAAACCCGATCAACAACGCGGGCTTGCGGCCGATTCTGTCGCACAGCCAGCCCGAGATCGGGAACATCGGCAAGCAGACGGCGGTCGCCAGAAGTACCACGGTGTTGACCGTCTTTGGGTCGACTTTCAGCGTCTGCGTCAGGAAGAACGTCGGATAGAGCGCCGCCATGTAATACATCGAGGTCATGCCCGCGCACAAGCCGAAGGCCACCGCCAGACGACGGAAGTTCGCCGCATCGAGGAACGTTTCCCGGATAGGTGACTTCGAGAGTTGTTTGTTCTGCAGAAGCTTCCTGAAGGCCGGCGACTCTTCCATGCGTAAGCGCATCGCCAGCGAGATCGCCAGCATGATGATGGAGCCGATGAAAGGGAGCCGCCATCCCCATACGTCGAATCCGTCACCCGAGAGCTCGCGCGCGGCAAGGATGACGAGGAAAGACAGCAGCAGTCCGGCCGTGGTTGCCGCGGTCGTCCACGACATGTTCAGTCCCCGGCGGCGGCTCGTGGAGTACTCTGCGACATAGGTGAGGGCCCCCGCGTATTCACCGCCTGCTGCCAGCCCCTGCAGTATGCGCAGGCAGATGAGCACGATTGGCGCGGTGATACCGATTGATGCATAGGTCGGCAGACAGCCGACACCGACCGTCGCTACGCCCATCATGCAGATGGTCACGACGAACGTGCGCTTGCGACCGATCATGTCGCCGATGCGCCCAAAAACGAGCGCACCAAGCGGTCGCATCATGAAACCGACGGCAAACGTCAGCAGCGCGAAGATGAACGCCGTGCCGGCCTCGACGCCCGAGAAAAACTTTGCCGCGAGCACGGTGGCAAGGGAGCCGTATAGCGCAAATTCATACCATTCGAAGGCTGTGCCGATCGAGGCGGCCCATATCGCACGCGAAATCGGAATTGGCGTGTCCGATCCCATCGCCGATGGGGCGGTTTCCAAATCTGCGGGGTGGTTCATTGACTGTCTCCTGAATCAGAACCGCGTGCTTCTTTGTCTTCGTCGGTCCGTTGGTGTGAGCCGCGTTCGTTCCTACGTCACAAAACGCTATCTTCCGGCTATGGCACATGTACTGCCGGTTCAGACATGGGCTCGATCGGCGCGTTTACCGCGCTGTCATGCTCGATGCTTGAATCTGAAGCGTTAGAGTCTTTGTCGAACTGGGAGGCACGATGAATGTGTGCGTTTACGCCGTCAACGCGGTGAAGCGATTTGTTCCGTACAACGAGGCAATGGCGTTTTCGTCGCACGCAGAGTGGACTGCCGTGCGAGGACCGGACACCGAACGGTATGAAAATCCTTTTCTCCACTGTACGGAACGTGTGTCATTACCGTGCTGACCTCGATACCGCAAGCGGTGCATGATGAATCCGAGATCAATAGCGGCATCCGTGCTGTAAGCCGCTACCCACGCAGCGTTGGAGCGATACGGAAACGAACAGATAGGTAAGCTCTTTGAAGACCGGATCCGGCCGCATCGGCGCGTCAAAGGCGCACTGCGCGCGGTTGAGCTACATGCAATCCGTGAAACCGGGAACAGGAGAACGTGATGGATATGGGAATCTCGGGCCAAAGCGTACTGATTACCGGCGCGTCGCAAGGCATCGGCGCGGGGCTGGCGAGATCGTTTGCCCGGGAGGGTTGCGACCTGTTGCTGGTTTCGCGGTCGGCCGAGAAACTCGACGCGCTGGCAAGCGAGCTGAGCGCCGCGCACGGCGTGAATGTCCGCGTACTGGCGCTCGATATGACACGAACGGGCGCGATTGCCGACATCGTTTCGTTTGCGGCGCATGCCGACATCCTGGTGAACAACGCAGGTGCGATTCCGGGCGGCACATTATGGGATGTCGACGAGGACGCCTGGCGCAAGGGCTGGGAACTGAAGGTGTTCGGCTATATCAACCTGACGCGCGCGATGTACACGGAGATGAAGGCGCGCGGGCGCGGCGTCATTCTGAACAACATCGGCAACGGCGGGCAAAACTTCGATTTCAACTACATCGCGGGTTCGACGGGCAATGCCGCACTGATGGCTTTCACCTGCGCGCTGGGTGGCCGCAGCCTGGAAGACGGCATCCGCGTGTTGGGTGTCAATCCCGGGCCGGTATCGACGGAGCGCATTGCCAAGGTACTCCGGAATCACGCCTCGCGCTTGCTGGGCGACGAAGCGCGCGCCGATGAACTCATGGCGGGCTATCCGTTGGGCCGCGCGGCGACCGTGCCGGAGGTCGCCGACCTTTTCGTCTTTCTGGCATCGCCGCGCTCGAGTTACACCAGCGGCACGATCGTCACGGTGGACGGAGGCATCACGTCGCGGCGATCGGTGGCCTGAGTCGGTGCGAGCGGTTTTCCACCGTGCGGGGCTATAGAGCCGGCTCCCGATTTCTCTTCCGGTATCCGCGAACGATGCTCGCAAAGAACGCACGCGAGGCGGAATATCGTGCAGGCAGGTTGAAGACGCATAGGGAGGTCGGTCAAATCGAGCGTCGAATCTAACCGCCGATATTTGCGCTTGCGGGCATTCCTATCTCGAGATTCATCGATCGCATTTGAGTTGACATAATGCGTATGATCGTCGGATTTGATTGTAGCGGCTAGATTGGAATGTCCGCTCTGCGATGGCTGCAACGCGATGGCGATGCTCCGACGCCTTCAGAAGCTTGCGCAGCAAGGAGCTCAGGTCTTCGTCCGGATGGTTGTAACGGGAACAAGCGTCAGGCTACTCCGAAGACATCGCTACGCAGCTTGCACGCGAATTCCAAAGTACGGAATGCATAAGCGTAAACCATTGATATCGACCTGGGCCGCCCGGAATAATCCGCCGTGACGGTCCCTCGACGATGATCTGCGACGGCTGCAATCGCTCGACCTGCACAGTTGGCGTCGCCGCCGATCCTGCCGCGAACATCAGCAGACAGCCGCAAGAAGGGACATTCCGACGAGCGGAGCTTCCTTTTCGAAATACATCGCGGGCAGCATGAGCGAGACGACATACAGGCCAATCGATACCGCCAGGACGGTTCCCCGCCGAACGCGCGGCAATGATTCCAGGGCCCTTGTCATTGTCTGGCCCCTTCGCGCGGCGGATGAACGATTGCCTGCGCACTCATCCCCGCTGGCCAGCCGGCGTCACGACCTTTTCGCCACGCGCACGCACGAGTGCCCGTTGCGTTATGGGATCGATCGGCGATCACGGCGCGCCGGCTCGACTGAGCGGCTCCGACGTATTCGGCTACGGTGCGCGGACCGAGCCCGGCTGCGTTGAGCGTCACCGCCAAGCTAGCACTCGCTTCTGTTGCCGCCGAGGCGACGACCGTCGTCGCGCCGCCTTTCACGATGTCGTAGCGTCGCATGTTGCCCTCGGTCAAACCGCGCCCGGACGCAGGCGCAAGCTGTTCAGCAGCGTGTCCCAGGTTTGCAGTGCGCCGGCCTCATCGACCGGCGACGTCGCTTCTTCAGGCGTCAAATCTGCGCTGCTCGCACCGAGTATCAACTGGATGGCGGTATGCGGCTTCGCCAACGTGCTCGGATCGCCGGGCGCAAGCAGGTAGAAACGGTAGGACGTGATCTCGCCTTCCTTTAGTGCGAACAGCACTTCCTCGGCGTCCATCCCGGCCACCGTGCGTTTGCCTTGGCGCAAAATGCGGTAACTCCCGCTTGAAACCCGATCCATCTGCGCACGCAGAGCAGGCAGTGTCTTGGTCAGCGGCTCTTTCTGGTCGACGTCGACTGAATCCCGCATCTGGATCACCAGCAGCGCCGGCCGTCCCGGCATCAGCGCGAACGACTGGCTGACTTCCTCGGGATAGGTCGACGAGCCCGTCGCGATACCGCCGTCGAAGCAGAACCCCGATTCGGTCGGTACCGACCAGTTGTCGCGTGCCTTGATACGCCGATAGAGATCGGTGTAAACGGGCTCGAACTTGTCCAAACCACCTGATCCAAATGACCCAGTCGTGTGGAACAAGGTCTTGTTTTCAAAAAAATAGCCTTCCGTTTGAAACGGTAAAGCGACCCCTTCAGTATAAAATTTCTTATAAGCGAAAACTCTGGAGTCGTTCTTTGGTGATAACGCTTTCTCTAGCCAGGAACTGTACGTCTTATTATCTCTACTTCCGGGATAAGTGCGCTTCTTTGTTTTCAATTCCCTTTCCAGTCCGTCAACCTTGGCCTGATATGTTGCAGACGATACGTTGTGCTGTGTCTCAAGCTTCTCCCCCCAATACGCGTATCGCTGGTTCGTTATCTCGCTCGCCGTGGGCCGTTCGAATACAAAGCGGCCGATGCACCAAGGGCGCGGCGTGGACAACAAGGGATTCGTCATGGTTGGTTCACCGGAAAACGCTATCGAACAGGTGCACAAACCCACGACGAAAAACAGATATCGCACAAAACGTGGCAATATTTCGGCTCCGGCGTATCTTCCGCGATTTCCACGATGCTGTAGAGGAATGCCCTGGAAGCCCTCGGATTGGTTATAGCTTTCCCGATGCACATAATCTCCTTCATCGAATTCCGGACGCGTCGAACACATCGGCGAATTTTTGTCCGTCGAGCCAAACAACCCCGAACGATTATTGCCCGCGACCGGATTTGGCACGTGCGGGAAGCTTTTAAATCGCGATGGCGGCCGAGGAAAACGCGTTCGTCGAAAACAGCATGGGAGCACTCATTCTGCTGCTCGGCCTTACCTGTCTCGTTGCACCCCACTAACAGTTTTACGCGGCTCGTTCCTCGGAACACGTGAATTGACGGCAGCCCGGGTCAGACGTCGACATACGAAACGGACTGCGACGCCACCAGTTTCGGCGGCGTCGGACACGCGCACAGGCAGAGGTCGTCGCTCAATGCTGCCTCCCGCCCGTCCGGCCCGGTGGTGGAGATCCGTTGGCCACTACAACCGATCTTGCCGACCGTCTTGCAGACGGGGCACCACACAGGGTCGTGCTCGTAGGCTTGCTCTCGTCCGCCGATCAGGTCGGAGCCATCGCCCCCTTGCACGACACCGCCGACCGTCGTCGTGTCACCCTTCACGATGTCATAGCGTCGCATGTCCGACCTCGCTTACACCGCGCCGGGCCGCAGCCGCAAACTGTTGAGCAGCGCGTCCCACGTCTGCAGCGCGCCCGCTTCGTCAACTGGTGACGTCGCTTCGTCAGGCTTCAAATCGGGGCTGCTCGCGCCGAGCAGTAGTTGGATGGCGGTATGCGGCTTCGCCAACGTG
>NZ_KV786911.1:0-21437 GCF_001806955.1 Burkholderia sp. HMSC10F09 | reverse complement strand
ATGCGGCTTCGCCAACGTGCTCGGATCGCCCGGCGCGAGCAGGTAGAAGCGGTAGGACGTAATCTCACCTTCCTTTAACGCGAACAACACTTCCTCGGCGTCCATCCCGGCCACCGTGCGTTTGCCTTGGCGCAAAATGCGGTAACTCCCGCTTGAAACCCGATCCATCTGCGCACGCAGAGCAGGCAGTGTCTTGGTCAGCGGCTCTTTCTGGTCGACGTCGACTGAATCCCGCATCTGGATCACCAGCAGCGCCGGCCGCCCCGGCATTAGCGCGAACGACTGGCTGACTTCCTCGGTGGAAGTCGACGGGCCCGTGGCAATGCCGCCGTCAAAACAGAACCCCGATTCGGTTGGCACCGACCAATTGTCACGCGCTTTAATCCGACGGTAAATGTCATTGTAAATATTCTCGACGTCACGAAGGGCCGCCGATCCTATTCTGCTGGTAGTATGGAATAATGTTTTATTCTCATGAATATAGCCTTCTGTATCAAACGGAAGGCCATTAGCCGAAACTGCGTCTTGGAATACAAATACTCTAGAATCCTTCGTTGGAGAGAACGCCTTCTCTAGCCACACGCGATTTGTTTCCTCGTTCCTGCGCCCTGGATTGATACGTTTTTTTGTACTCAACTTCTTTTCCAGGGCTGCGACTTTTCCTTGAAACGTCGCGGATGATACGTCGTACTGCGTCTCCAGCTTTTCCCCCTGGAATTCGTATCTTTGATTGGTTATTTCGCTTGCCACCGGCCGGTCAAACACGAAGCGCCCGATGCACCACGGGCGAGCTTTGGACAACAAGGGATTCGTCATGGTCGGTTCACCGGAAAACGTAATTGAACAGGCACATACGCCCGCCACTAAAAACAGAGGTCGGAAAATTCGTGTCAGCATTTCGGCTCCGGTGCATCTTGCGCAATTTGCACGATGCTGTAGAGCAGCGCCCAGCGCGCCCACGGGTGGTTATAGCTTTCCTGATGCACGTAGCCTCCTTGGTCAAACACCATTTGTACGCCTGGCGCCGCTCCGCCGTTCGCGCCGCGCGCAGGGGCTTCCGCCGACCAAACCGGCACTGTACCGTCGCCTGGTACGATGCCATTCTTCTCGGGATCGGGCCCGTTGCCCCCCGCCGGCAACATCGCTACCTTCTGCACCTCAAATTCGATGGTGACGTTGCGTGAGTCCAGGTGCACACGCACCGTGCCTCTGTTCGAATCATGCATGAGTCGCGCCGCGCGCAGTTCTTCCTCGGTCACATCCGGCGGCACGATACCTTTCCAGATCACCGTGCCCCATGCCAATAGATCTTCGATATTCTCGCCTCGTTCGATCGTGCGTTTGCCGTGACTTTCGTCCGAAGTAATTGCTTCTTTCGGCTTCAAATCCCCATTACCATAGGTCACATACGTATTGTTATGATAGACGTTAATTATATCATTTTGATTTGCAACAACAGACTTGATGGTGTATTTGAAATTATCGATCACCGTCGTCTTTTTCTTGCGCTTCTCAAGTCGCTCTTTCACGATTCCTGCTGGATCGAGTAAAGAATTCGACTCCTCAGGTACCAAACCATACCAATTTGGATTGGTAAATACATCATCATAGGTATTGCCATCCTTCGGCAATTTAAGAACTGGCTCACCGTTGAGCCGCGCAAAGATCCACCACGGCTCACCGTTGTGGTAATCAGGCATCGGCAGCAATTCCAGCGGCCCAGGCGCGTTCGCAGCGACTGCCACGAACTCGTCCGCGTCGCTGCCGAGCAGCGCGCCGTTGATGAAGCCGTTCAGCCCACCTTCGCTGCCGCCGCCGGTGCGGAATCGCTTCGCGGCGATCGGTGCGCCCGTCGCGGGCAGCACGTTGTGAAACACGCCGTGCATCAGATCTGCCGCGCCATGCTTCGCGATCGCCATGCGCGCGACCAATCCGCCCATCGAGTGGGTGAGGATGATCGCCTTCCCGCTGTCGTTTTCCGCGATGATCTCCTTAATCCCCATCAGGCGCGTCTTCTTGCGCGTTTTCTTGTCCTCGAAATCCACACCCTCGATCACGTCCTTTGCCGATTCGGCGTTCGACTGCAACCAGTTGTAGCCGATTGCATATACGCGATACCGGTACTTGAGGAAGTGTTTGAATGCCTCCGACTCTTCGGTGATCGGCTGCCCGCGACCTTGAGCGCCGGCGTCGGTCGCGCCGTAGTCTGTCGGCTCGGTTCCTAGCACCGGCTTGAGCGCCCACTTTTTGCCGTCGGAATCCGTCTCGATCCATGGCCCCTTGGTTTTGCCCATCTCCATCGGTTCGTTCAGGTGCTCCTCCAACCACGCCAACATCGGCTGATAGCTTGATCGATAGACGGAGCCCCAGCCGCGTCGACGTGCCTCCGCCTCGTCGACATGCTTGCTGGCGCGGACCGGGCCGAGCGGCGTCACCGTGGCCAGGGTCGGGTCGAACCGCGTCTCGCGCGCCGACGCGCCCCTGAACCACATCCCGAGCAGTGCCGGCAATGCGCCCGCCTTCCCCAGCATGCCGTCTGTATTCGGCGGGAAAAAAATATCATCGCCGGTGTCCTTGTTGACGAGCGGCGAACCCATCACCCCCGGCAGGAAGATCACCGGAATGATCGGTCTGACGTCGCATAGTAGCTCCTTGCTTCGCGTATCACTCGCCGGCGTCAACGTAAAATGTCCGACCGACGCTCCGTCCTTATCCGTGCGCCCGACCTGCCGCACTACTTCTTGTTCGGCGTCGTCGCTGAACGGGGAGCCGCCGGTTTGATCTGAGTTATCGCTCATCGTTGTTCTTCAAATTCGTGCATCGATCATCGAATTCATGCCGCAGAACCGTTCGGACTCGGCCGCAACGCGCGCACGGCCAGCTTTTCGATATCCTCGCTCTTCTGCTCGGCCACGTGTCCCAGTTCATTAGTCACCCCGGTCAACCGCGTGCCGTCCCCGCGAATCAGCTCGTACGGGTGGTTTTTCAGCACTTCACCGGTAATGCGATCGCGCAGCACGTACGGATCGTTGAACTTCGCGCTCGGCAAGCTGTTCATATACTCCGCGACCGAGCTCGGCCCCTGCCGGTTGAACGACGCCGACTTGATGGTGCGCGCACCGCGCGTGCCGTCCTCGATGCCTTCCTTTGTCAGGCGCAGGTATGAGCCGCCGCATTTCAAGATCAGTTCGTCGGTCGCCTCGAGCACGATCCGCTTCTTGCTGAACAGCGACATATCCTTGGCCGAGTTCAGCTTGATTTCGTCGGTGTGCGCCGACACCTCGATCGGCCCCTTCGCTGCGAACAGCTTCATACCGGCCTTCTGCACGAACAGACTGATCTTTTCCGCGGCAGCCGCGATGAGCGATTTGCCCGTCGCGAGATGCGTGTTCGCGCCGCTGATCACGTTGGCTTCCGCCTCGGCGATCACGTGAGCGGAGCGGTCCGCTACGGCAGCGAAGTCCGCGGGCGTCGAGATCACGATCACCGGCTTGGCGAACCCGTTCGCGCTGCCCGTGCCACCGCCGGCCGTCACTCCGCCCGAGGTTTGTCCCGACACGGCTTGCTGCGCGGCTGCGGTCAGATCCTTGAGCGCGTCCTGGCCCGCCTGCAGAGATTCGGCTTGCGCCGTCGTACTGGCGCTCGACAGCGATTCCACGAGCATCCCCGCCTTCTGCAACTGCGTGCGGGCCTCGTCGACACTGAGCTGCTCGTCGTCATACGTCTTCGGATGCGAGCTGATCGACAAGCCCTTGCTCGCCCGCACGGCACCATACTCGTCGGCATGCAGCATGAACCCTTGGCCGAGATACCGGCCGCGCGTGTTGCCGTCCTGCTGGATCAAGTAGCCTTGCGTGAACGCCGCGTAACTCTTCCCGGTGTAGCTGATGAGCCGCGTGCCGCCTTGGTGCGTTGCGTCATCGTGTATGAATGCGTTGTACGCGCCCGTGTTGCCGAAGCCGCGCGACCGGAATCCCGAGAGCAGGACGTTCGTGTGCCAGGGTGCCGGTGTCGTGCCGCCATTGACGCGTCCGAGAATAAACGGCTTGTCACAGTCGTTGCCCCAGTAGCCGACGAGCACCCATTCGCCCGCGCGCGGCACATGCACAGCACCATAGCCGTCACCGGTGTCCGCTTGCATCGACGACAGCAGTGGCGACGCATTGAATGTCCCGTCCGGATTTTTCCGGTCCCACGCGAAATGCACGCGAACCTGATTGCGCTCGTTCGACCATGCCTCGCTTCCCTGCTGCGTCACCACGAGCGCGTGCTCGATCGACATCGCAGGCTTCGGATGCTCGAATGGGCTTCGAAACTCGACACGCGCATCCTGTGCTTCGACCTCGAGCACGAAAAAGCCGGCCGTACCGTCTTCTCCATGAGGCGGTGTCGCGAATCGCGCGCCGTGTATCTCTCGCTGTTCGGCCAGCGACGCACGCAGGCTGAGCGGGAATTCGTTCGTCGGCCGGCCGATCGGCACGTTGTTTTCGATGAACCAGCGTGCCTCGATGACCAGGAACGTCCGGTCGGCGTCGTCACGCTCCAAATGACGCGGATGGCCGTTCAGCACGAAGCGCGACCCCGCATCGATCCAGCGCAGGCCGCCGACCCCGAAGTAGCGCCGGGCGCGCGCATCCCAGCCCTGCACGCGGCGACGTGCGCGGGCAGCGCCGGCGTCGGAGTCGGGGTAGCCATATGCGGTCGGTTCATAGACCGTCATCGGCGCATGTGGAATGGCCTGCTGCTGTGTCTCGTGCCGCCCTTCGTCCTCGCCGTAATGGGTCGAAGCCAACGTGGCAGTCGCTTCGAAGCGGGAGGCCGGCCGCTTGTAATCGAACGCGCTCGACTCGTATCGCAGGCTCTGCATCGTCTGCATCGCTGCCCACTGCACGACGCCGCTGACCGCCTCGTCAACGCCGGCGTCGCGTGCAAAGTCGGCGGGTTTCGCATCGGGCAGTGCCGCGACCTGGTCAACGATCACGAGCGTGGTCTTGGGTGTCTCGCCGTCACGGACGGGCTCGTGCACCCAGTAGCAATACCAGCCCTCGTCTTCGAGCAGCCGATGGAAGAAGTGCAGATCCGTTTCACTCTGCCGGCACCACGAGCGCAAGGCCGGCTCGCGACTTAGATCGAAGCGGAATCGGCCCTGCAACTGCGGATACCGGTTGAGGAGGTCGGACACGATCTCCTGCGCCGTCTGCTCGAGCCAGCCTTCGTCGTTGTGTGTGCCGCCCAGAAACACCAGCGCCGACGAAAACTCGAGCTGGTACGTCGACAGGCCGCCATCCCCGCCCAGATAACCGACTCTGTGCACGAACCCGTGGATCGGACGGTATACGGGATCGGAATATGGACCGCTCGGCTGTTGCAGCCACAGTGTGACCGGCTGATGCATCAGCGATAACAGCGCCGTGTCGTCGCGCAGCGACGCGACATCGAGCGTCCAGTGATAATCGCGGCCAATGCGCGCCGATCCGCGCGCGCGCAACGGAATCAGCGCGTTCTGGCCGAGCGGCGTGTCCAGCCTCAACAGGCGATTGTTTTGCAGCAGGCCCCGATGGATCGCGTTATACAGATCGCGATATTTCAGTTCCCCGAGCGCGGGTGGTCTGAGCGCCATTTCTCTCTCGATGTTTTTCTAGTGTTTGCCGCCAAAATGGGCGGCAATCCATTTTAGACGACGTCAATCACGCACAACGAAAGCAATTGTCAGACAACCTTTACCGAATTTCAACTCGACATTACGCGTCGACGATGACCGCTGCATTTACGCATCGATCCCGGAATCGGGCAGCTGCATTCGGCAGTCGCACGCCGAGCGGCGGTGCTGATCGGTCGGCTGTCGCGCCCGGCGCATCTGGCCGGCCCGATCGACTCCGTCGTTGGTCGCGCCATCGCTAATAGAACCTCAGCCGGACGATGGTAATCGGCAAAATGAAACGGAATGTGAATCAGAGGCGCGAGACGGAACGCGGGTCGTTCTCCGCAATGGCGCGCCGGCGGCATTTTCCAATCGAGCGCGGAACGACGCATTGCGACGAGGTTCTCTTGCATCCGGTTCTGCAACCGCAGACGCGATTGGTCTAGCCGAGCGCCTTCGGTAAGCGCAACGAATTCCCGTCGAAATTTAGAGGAATACCGCAGCTCATGGCGAAACTCGTTCTTGTTGATTTATTTTCTTCTGAGGTTCTACCTTGGCCTCGCGGCCAACGTGAAGCCATGCTACTGCAGGAAAAATTGCGACGACGCGAAAGATTGCTGCGATGCCACTTTCATTTGCTTTGAGAACGATCGAGCAGCCGGTTCAGCGCCATGCAACGGCTGGATCTTCCTCACGGCGACTGCGACAACTGGCAGGCGGACGCACCGTCGTAACTCGCCGGATTGCGACGACCGGGACAAGCGCCGCTGCGTGCTCAGGCCAGACACGGGGTATGACCTATACGCGCGGGATCGCGCAAGGCACCCACGCGAACTCCCGCGACGCCCCCCTCGCCCCCTCACCCCCCCGCTCAATTCTGCGTAAGCGGATTGAGCGTCGTACACAGAAACCCCGTGCAGTTGCTCGCGCTGAAATAGAACGACGCCTGCTGCAACGCCGGAGGCGTGCCGAGCGCGAGGTCGCCGAGATAGGCATTCCCCTGCGCGCCCATCGAGTTCGACTGATCGATGAAGCCCGCGGCCGTCGACTGGACCGCGGCCGACCGATACGCAAACACCGGCGACTGTGTCCGGTCCTTCACGTACACCCACGCGATTTCGCTGCCGAACGCCATCGCACCCTTCGCACGATAGCCTTTCGCCCCTTCGTCGTTTGCCTGCGCCATGAAATCGGCGACGTTCGACGTCGCTGTCAGCGCCTCGTACGTATAGGTCGCAGCCGACGCGTTGTTCTTCATGTACAGGTTCGCCTGCTCCGTCCCGAACACCATCGGCCCGACGAACCAGTAGCCGGACTGGCCCTGACCGTTCGCCTGCGCGATGAACGCCGACGTGCCGGCCGGCAGGGTCGCCGTCGCATACGTGTACGTCGCCGACGACCCGCCGTCCTTGCGATAAAGCTCGCCGTACGTGAGCGGCCCTTCATAGCGGTAGCCGCTCGCGCCTTGCGCATTCGCCTGCGCGACGAACGCAGCGACATTGGCCGGCGGCGGTTGCAATTGATACGTATAGGTCTGCGCGGCGCCGTCGTTCACGAAGATCGAACGCGTTGCGGCCTCGGCCGCGTAGTACGCATCGCTCAGATAGCGATACCCTTTCGCGCCCTCTCCGTTGACGAGCGTCAGGAAACTCGCGGCATCCGATGCCGTCGGCAATGCCTCATAACGCAGCGTCACCGCGCCACCGCCAGACCCGCCGGACCCACCCGTCCCGCTGGTTCCCCCGCCCGTACCGCCGCCGTTGCCCGTGCCCCCGCCCGTACCGCCACTGCTCCCGCTGCCCGAACCCGCGCCGGACGGCGCGGCCGCGGAAGGACCGTCATCGCCGCCGCAGGCGGCGAGCACGACACAGGTCAGCGCGATCAATGCGAAAGTTTTCATCGGAATTCCCTCGAATTGGCAAGCGCGTACGGCGCACTCGCGCGCCTTCGCGTGTGACGAACGTGACGTCGACCGGCGGACGCGCCGCCGGCCGTCATGCATCAGTTGACCTGCAGCTGACCGCCGCGGCCGAGGCCGCCCTTGACGTCCTGCGCCTTGTAGCTGCGCAGTGCGACGACCATCTTGTTCCATGCGTCGATGAATGCGACGACGGTCGCCTTGCCTTCCGGCGTCGACGAGAAGCCGGCCAGGCCGCCGCCCACACCGCCGCCGAGGCCGCCGAGCGCCGCGCCGTAATTGGTCGCCGTCGAGCTGCCTTCGGCTGCCGCGATCTGCACCGCAGAGCGGACGTCGAACAGCGTCAGCGTCACGACCGACGCCTTCGTCTGCAGATGGCCGGCCACCGCCGCCACCGCACTGTTGCCGATCAGCCCGCCGATCATGCTGCCGATGCCGCCGATCGGCGAATCGCTGATCACGATCTGCGGCTCCATGTAGTAGTCGGCGGCGACGCGCTGCCCCTTCTGCTGTTTCGAGCCGGCGCGGTATTCGCCCGAGTTGCGCTGCAGCTGCGTGATCCGCGACAGGCGCGCGTCGGTCTTCTGATTGCCGAGCGACGTGATGACGAAGCAGTTCGACTGCTGGACGGCGAGTCGCAGCAGCGGATCGATGCTCGTCACCTTGGTCGCGCTGCCGAACGGACCCCACCAGTCGGCATTGCGGCCGTCGTCGACGGCGATCGTGCCGAGCGGCGTCGTGCAGCGCTGCAGTTGCGTATCGGCGCCGGCACTCGTGCCGCCCGCCGCGGCACCGGTCACGCCGGCGTTCTGCCCGCCGGGCGTCACCATGCCGCCGCAGCCGGCGACGGACGCACAAAGCGCTGCCACGAGCGCACCTTGAGTGAGACGTTGGGAAAGGATGGTCTTCATGTCGTTGTCGATCGATAGAGTCGTTGTTCGGCTTATGTGTCCGTGCGAACTTCGATAAGCCCCCCGGCATCGCGCGCGATGGTGGTCTCCCCGCCGCCGCTCCCGTTGCTCCGGTCCCCGTCAATAGCCGTACCAGTACGTCTGTCGCCAGACGCCGTAGTACGGATAGCCCGAGTACCAGTAGCCGTAATAGACGTCACGCCATTGCGTGCGCCATTTCCAGTCTTCCTCGTCGGCCTTCTTCTCGCTGCGCGCCATGTCGAGCAGCTTCTTCGATTCCTTGTCGCCTCGGGCAACCGCGATCGACAGCCACTTTTCCGCTTCGCGCGGATCGGAGCCCATTTCCTCGAGACCGAACAGATAGAAGCCGCCGAGCGCCTTCTGCGCATTGAGATCACCGCGCTCGGCAGCGTCGCGCATCCATTTGAGCGCCTGATAGCTGTCCTGGCGCACACCGTCGCCGCGGAAATAACGCAGGCCGAGATCGTAGGCGGCCTTCGGTTGGGTTTTCGCAGCCTGCTTCAGCGAGGCGATGCGCGGATCCTCGCGCTCGTCGGGGTCGTCCTTCTTTTGATAGGAAACCTGATCTTTAGGCCGATCGGAACAGCCGGTGTCGTCGCAAATCCGTACCGTGCCGCTCGTCGCGGCCGGATTCTGCACGCACGCGACCAACAGCAACAGCAGCCCCGGTGCAAGTAAACGGCGATACATGAGTTCTTCCTTCGAGTTTTATTTGCGCCGCACTGCTTTGCGCTATCCCACCCCGTGAGCGCACACCCGGCCGCGTGCGACGACGGTCATCCGCCGGCGCCGACACGCACGTTCAGGGCTCTCTCAGGCTCCATCTTCGATCGTTGCGTCATGTCCGCCGCGGCGCCGGTTCGGTCGCGAACGGCTCAGCGGCAGCGCCGCGCCAAACATGACGCGACGGGACAATAGTGACGTGGTGGGCAATATTAACGAAGAAATATGGCATGTCAAGGTCATTTTCTTTTTATAGTTTGCATATCGCGTCACTTTTTAATGACGCCCCATGACCTTATCCGATTCGATGGCAGGCGCGCGCTACTCGCGCAGCGCGTCCTGCGAGCCGCCGTCGCCTTCGACGGCCGCCACCGCCTGCGCGATCTCGTCGCGCAACGCGACCCACAGCGGCGAAAACGTCTGCAGTCCTTCGTCGCGCACGACCTGCTCGAGCGCCGTACACAGCTCGCCGAGCACACGCGGTCCCGATGCCGCGAATCCGCCGCCGAGCGAATGCAGTTCACGCGCGACCGTGTCGACGTCCATCGCGGGCAATGCGCGATCGATCGTCTCGAGCGACGCGAGCGTCACGCGCCGCATCGCCGTCTGCAACGCTTCCGGCATTGCGCATTGCGTGTCGTCGGAAACGAGAGCGTCATCGTACGCTTTCGCACCGGCACGCCGCGGCGCGGCTCTGCCGAGCGCCTGCGACAACGCGCCGAGCAACACCGGCTTGCGCAGCAACGCGCGCACGCCGGCGGCCGCACACCGCTGCTCATCGTCGGCGCCGACGTGCGCGCTCATCGCGATCAATGCAATATCGGCGTCGCGCGCGCGAATCGCGTCGGCTAGCGCCCAGCCGTCCATGTCGGGCAGGCCGAGATCGGTCAGCACGACGTCGAACCGACGTTGCGCGAGCGCGGCAAGCGCGTCCGCACCGTTTTCGACGAGCTGCGCGTCGACGCCCAGTTCGCGACACTGATCGGCAAGCAGCACGCGTGTCGCCGGATGGTCTTCGACGATCAGCATCCGCAACGAAGGATCGCAGGCGATCACGCGGCCTTCGTCGCGCGCGTCGGCGTCGTCGCGCGGTGCATCCTGCGCGATCGGCAGCGGAACGACGACGCTGAACGTGCTGCCGATGCCCGGTTCGCTGTCCACCGCGAGATCGCCGTCCATCGCGGCAACGAGCCGCCGGCACAGCGCGAGGCCGAGGCCCGTTCCGCCGTAGCGCCGATGAATCGAATCGTCGGCCTGCCGGTACAGTTCGAAGATCGCCGCCTGTGCGGCGTGCGGGATGCCGATGCCGGTGTCCGTCACGCGCACCGCCACTTCGTCGAGCCGGCCTTCGCGCACCGCATCGGCCGTCACGGCCACCCCGCCGGCGTCGGTGAACTTGATTGCGTTGCTCAACAGGTTCGACACGATCTGCCGGATCCGGACCGGATCGCCGATGCGGTAGCGCGCCAGCGTCGTCGCGACGTCGCACGTCAGGCTCAGCTGCTTGGCGGCGGCAAGCGGCCGGAACGACTCGGTCACGTCGTGCAGCAGCGCGGCGCAGTCGAACGGCACCGCATCGATGCGCAACTGGCCGGCCTCGACGCGCGACAGATCGAGCACGTCGTTCAACACGTGCAGCAGCGACGACGATGCCGAATGCGCGGTCGCGAGCCGTTTGCGCTGCACGTCGGGCAACGTGTCGCGGCTCATCAGTTCGAGATTGCCGATGACCGCATTCAGCGGCGTACGGATCTCGTGACTCATCGTCGCGAGAAACACCGACTTCGCGCGATTCGCCTGATCGGCCGCGCGTCGCGCCGCGTCGAGCGATTGCTCCGTCAGCTTGCGCGCGGTGATGTCGACGACCGTGCCGAGCAATGCGTCGGCACCCCGATATTTGACGCGCGTTACGTTGACGAGCAGATGCGTATCGCCGGTGGGGCCGGCCGCGCCTTCGAGCGCGATTTCGCGCGACAGCGACGTGCCGTGCGAATCGCGGAACGCGCGCCACAGCCGCACGGACAGCGGCTCGCGCGGCGTCGCCCGCTCGTAACGGTCCATCGTCTCGTTGCACAACAACACCGCGCCGTTCGCCGCGTCGATCAGCGCGAGTCCGACCGGTGCGGTGCGGATCAAGGTCCGGCTCAGTTGCTCGCTGTCTTTCAGACGCATCGCGCGCGCGTGCGACGGCACGAGGATGCGCCGGTTCAGCAGCAGCAATCCGCCCACCAGGAGCGCGAGGCCGAGCGCGGCCGCCAGCGCGATCGATGCGAGGCGCGGCCCGAGATCGGCAAGCACGGCGCGCGCCGCGACGATGTCGACGAGCGCCCAGTCGGTGCCGGGAATACGATCGCGCATGAGCCAGTCGTGTCCGAACCGATGCGCGTCGATGCCGCGTGCGGGCTTTGCGAATGCGGCAAGCGACTCGATCGCCCGCGTCGCGTCGATCCCGCTTGCATGCGCCGACTGCAGCAGCACGTGACGCTGCGCATCGACGATCGCGAGCATGCGCCCGGCGCGACCGTCGCCGAGCGCGCGCTGCAGGTTCGATACACGCGTCGCGTAGACGACGAGCGCAACCGGCGCGTTGCGGCTGTCGAACACCCAGCTTGCGACGCGTACCATCGGCTCGGACGTCACAGGGTCCGGACGCGGCGGCAGCCAGATCGCGCCATCCCGCACGCGCTCCGGATGCGCGTCGCCGTCGCGTACCTCGTCCATCGCGTCCGGCCACGTCTGCGACAGCGCCTGGACAACGTCGATCGAATCGCGCGGCGACGACTGCGCATCCGTGCGTGTCCTCATCAGCAGCGCGGCGAATCGGCCGTCGCGGCCGACGATGTAGACGTGATCGGGTCCGGCCGTGGTCTGGTGGCGCCATACGCCGTCGCCGAGCAATCGCTCGCTCAGCGCGAGCAGCGCCAGGTGGCGCGATCCTGCATCGTGCGCGATCTGACCGACGTAGGACAGGCGCGGATCGCGCACGTCGCGAAACGATGCGCGCTCGCGCGATGCAAACAGCGCGGCCAGTTCGGCCGACGGCCGCGCCGCGTCGTCCCATGCGCCGTCGCCGACGCTGGCGAAGCGCTTCACGAGCGTCGCGCTCTCCGACATTTCGAGCAGCAGTCGGTTTCTATCGATGAGGAAGCGCGCACGCATGGCCGCCTGGTAATCGCTGACCTCGATCCACGCGACGGCCGCCGCGCTCGCGACGATGAAGACGCCGAGCACCGCGCCGCCCGCGATCAGCAGCGTGCGCTGATAGACACGCATCCATCCCGGATCGAACTCGCGCCGGCGCCGCGCGCGCCGCCGCTGCATCAGCCATCGCGCGATTGCGCGCATGCCGTACGCGCTCAGACCGCGGGCCCGGAATTGTCCGGCTCGCCGGCCATCGGCAAGCCGTCGGCGCGGATCAGCTCGGCGTCGCTCGTGACACCGAGCTTGCGCATCGCGGCGAGTTTCTGCGCGCTGATCGTCTTTTTGCTGCGATGGAGTTTTTCCGCGATTTCGGTCACCTTGTAGCCCTCGCGAAACAGGCGGACGATCTCGGTCTCGCGCTTCGACAACGTCGCGCCGGCGGCGGATTCGGTCCGCTCGAGCAGCGATGCAATCGTCGGCGACAGATAGCGCCCGCCCGAATGGGCCGCGTGAATCGCGGCGATCAGATGCGACATCGGATCCGACTTGCTGACGATGCTGTTCACGCCGAGTTCCTGCAGCGCGCGGAACACGGCCGGCGAATTGAGCATCGTCACGGTCACGTAACGCAGAGTCGGGAAGCGGCGGCTCAGATACGACAGCAGCGTCTGACCGTCGCCGTATTTGCCGCTCGGCATCACGTAGTCGAGCACCAGCACGTCGCACGCGTGTGCGTCGAGCATGTCGACCAACGACGTCGTATCGCTTGTGACAGCCACGATCTCGATCGTCGGCATCGCGCTCAGCGCCGCTTTCATGCCGTGCACCGACACCGGATGGTCGTCCGCGATAACGACTCGCACCGAAAATTCGTTCATTGAATACTCGCGTCGGCAGGCGGCATCGCGCGATGCATCGCTCAGTCTTTCATTTTCCAAACAGGAGCGAATTGTATCTCAAAATAACACGGGGATTTTAAGCCGGTTGGGCGGCCGGCATTTCGGCGATTTAGCGAAGATTTGCCTTTAATCGACCTGCTTTTGCCGTCATTGACGCCCCGACTGGCGACGGCATCATTCGACACTGCCCGACGAGCACAGGTCGGCATCACGGAATGCGTATTGTCAGGCGTTTCTCCGCTGCGCTATGATACGCGCCGACCCGTCGGTGAAACGTTTGCGTCGCACTGCGTTCGCGACGGGCTCGACAGCGGAACACGGGCTCGTCCCGCGGTTCCGCAAAAAGTTGCGCCGTTCGAACACGAGGCGAGACGGCGCTTGAAGGCATCCGTTCTTGGCACGAGGAAGATGCACTTCAATACATGGAGCGCGGCGCGATGGTGCGAAGCATCCAGAACAGACAATCCGCCCTATGCGGGACTGCGCGGCTTCATTGATAACCGTGCAGCGCGCATACCGCGCGGACGCCATTGCACCGTGTACTCCGTTCGACCCGCATCACGCGGGTTTTTCTTTTTGGCGCAGGCCGAATCGCGCGGCGGACGCGGATTAACGCCTCCCCAATCGCAAACAAACGAACGATCGAAAAGCCAGCTTTCGATCGTTGCCGGCGCAGCGCAGGGGAACCGCACCCGCGCGCCGGCATGTCGCGCGATGCCGATGCCGATGCCGATGCCGATGCCGAAACCGACACCCGCATCGACACACCGCGCCGCAACGCCCTCAGCCCCCGCCCGCCTCGCCCGCGCGCTCGACCTCACGCGATCCGTCGTGCCCGTGCTCCTGCCCGCGCTCGCGCGCGAGCACCGGCGCAAGCGCGCGCCCTGTGTGGCTCGCCGCCACCTCGACGAGCGCCTCCGGCGGCGCAGCCGCGACGATCGTGCCGCCGCCGACGCCGCCTTCCGGGCCGAGATCGATGATCCAGTCCGCCTCGGCGATCACGTCGAGATCGTGCTCGATCACGACGACGCTATGCCCGCCGTCGACGAGCCGATGCAGCACGCGAATCAGCTTCGCGACGTCGGCCATGTGCAGGCCGACCGTCGGCTCGTCCAGGACGTACAGCGTATGCGGCGCCTTCTGGCCGCGCCGCGTGACGTCGTCGCGCACCTTGCTGAGCTCGGTCACGAGCTTGATCCGCTGCGCCTCGCCGCCGGACAGCGTCGGCGACGGCTGACCGAGCGTCAGATAGCCGAGCCCGACGTCCTTCATCAGCTGCAGCGGATGCGCGATCGTCGTGATCGACGCGAAGAACTCGACTGCCTCGTCGATTTCCATCGTCAGCACCTCGCCGATGTTCCGGCCGCGCCACGTGACGGCGAGCGTCTCGGGATTGAAGCGCTGCCCGTGGCACACGTCGCACGGCACTTTCACGTCCGGCAGGAAGCTCATCCCGATCGTGCGCACGCCCTGCCCTTCGCACGCCGGGCAGCGGCCGTCGCCGGTGTTGAACGAGAACCGCGACGCGGTATAGCCGCGCGCGCGCGCTTCGAGCGTGTCGGCGAACAGCCGCCGAATCGCGTCCCACACGCCGATATACGTGGCGGGACAGGACCGCGGCGTCTTGCCGATCGGCGTCTGGTCGACTTCGAGCACGCGGTCGATATGCTGCCAGCCGTCGATCGACTCGCAGCCCTGCCACACGTGCGCGACGTTCAGCGCCGGCCGCGGCGCACTGCGCGCGAGCACGCTCGAGCGACGGTTCGCGGCCGGCGCGTCCTGCGCGGCGCTCTTGCGCGCGCGCCGCACGGCCGGCGAAGACAGCACCGAGCGCCCCACCGCGTCGAGCAGGTTCGTCATCAGCACGTCGCGCGCGAGCGTCGACTTGCCCGACCCGCTGACGCCCGTCACGGCGACGAGCCGTGCGAGCGGAATGCCGACCGTCACGTCGCGCAGGTTATGCAGGTTCGCGCGATGCACGGTCAGCCAATGCTCGGGCACCGCCTCGGCGTTCCTGCGGCCCTGCGCGACGACGCTGCGACGCGGCTGCAGCGGATGGACCATCGGCTGCGCGAGCAGGCGCCCCGTCAGCGACGACGACTGCGCGGCCAGATCGGCGACCTTGCCCTGCGCGACGAGCGTGCCGCCGCGCTTGCCGGCGCCGGGCCCGATGTCGATGATGTGATCGGCGCGCCGGATCGTATCCTCGTCGTGCTCGACGACGACGAGCGTATTGCCCTTGTCGCCGAGCTGACGCAGCGCATTCAGCAGGATCTGGTTGTCGCGCGGATGCAGGCCGATCGTCGGCTCGTCGAGCACGTAGCACACACCCTGCAGATTGCTGCCGAGCTGCGCGGCGAGCCGGATGCGCTGCGCTTCGCCGCCCGACAGGCTCGGTGCCGCGCGATCGAGGCTCAGATAGCCGAGCCCGACCTCCTCGAGAAACGCGAGCCGGCTGCCGATCTCGCTGACGATGTCGCGCGCGATCTGCGCGTCGCGGCCGACGAGCCGCAGCCCGTCGATCCAGCGGCGCGTGTCGGACACCGTCCACTGCGCGACTTCGACGATCGGATGCCCGTCGAACGTGACCGCGCGCGCCGTGGGGTTCAGCCGCGTGCCGCCGCAATCGGCGCACGGCTCGTCGCCGACGCCTTCCGGTTCCTGCTCGTCCGACGGCAGCGTCTGTTCGCGGCCGCGGCCGTCTTCGGCGAATACCGTGTCGTCGTACACGGCGCGCTGCTCGCGCGTGAGCGCGAGCCCGGTGCCGACGCACGTCGTGCACCAGCCGTGCTTGCTGTTGTACGAGAACAGCCGCGGGTCGAGCTCCGGGTAGCTCGTGCCGCACACCGGGCACGCCCGCTTGACCGACAGCACCTTGACGTCGCCGACCCGCGCGGTGGAATGGCCGTTTGAGATCGCGTGATGCAGATCGTCGAGCGGCGCGAGCAGATGCATCACGCCCTTGCCGATCTCGAGCGTCTCGTCGAGACGCTGCCGCAGTTCGGCCTCCTTGTCCGGCGACACGACGAGGTCGGCAACCGGCAACTCGATCGTGTGTTCGCGGAAGCGGTCGAGCTTCGGCCACGGATCGACCGGCACGAACTCGCCGTCGACGCGCAGATGCGTGTGACCGCGCGCCTTCGCCCATTTTGCGAGATCGGTATACAGCCCCTTGCGGTTCACGACGAGCGGCGCAAGCAGCCCGACGTGCTGGCCGCGATGTTCGCGCAGCAGCTGCGCGGCGATCGATTCGACCGACTGCGACGCGACCGGCGTGCCGTCGTGCACGCAGTGCTGAAGGCCGAGCTTCACGTACAGCAGCCGCAGGAAGTGCCACACCTCGGACGTGGTCGCGACCGTGCTCTTGCGGCCGCCGCGCGACAGCCGCTGCTCGATCGCGACGGTCGGCGGAATGCCGTACACGGCGTCGACTTCGGGCCGGCCGGCCGGCTGCACGATCGAGCGCGCGTACGCATTCAGCGACTCGAGATAACGGCGCTGCCCTTCGTGGAACAGGATGTCGAACGCGAGCGTCGACTTGCCCGACCCCGACACGCCGGTGATCACGTTGAACTTGCCGTGCGGAATGTCGACGTCGAGCGCCTTCAGGTTGTGCTCGCGCGCGTTCACGATGCGCACGACGTCCTCGCCTTCGATCGCGCGCCGCGCGCGTGCTGCGTTGAGCGCGGCCTGCAGCGGCACGCCTTCGTCGGCCGGCTCGGCGGCCGACGCATCCATCGCGCGCTCGTAATCGCGCAGCGCCGCGCCGGTATGCGAACCGGCACACGCCTTCACATCGTCCGGCGTACCGGCGCACAGCACGAGGCCGCCGCCGTCGCCGCCCTCCGGACCGAGGTCGATCAGCCAGTCGGCCGCACGGATCACGTCGAGGTTGTGCTCGATCACGATCAGCGAATGGCCGGCCGCGAGCAGCTTGCCGAACGCCTGCATCAGCTTCGCGATGTCGTCGAAGTGCAGGCCGGTGGTCGGCTCGTCGAACATGAAGAGCCGCGACCGCGCGATGCGCGCCTCCTGCGTGACCACGCGCCGCCCGTTCCCGGCCGCCGCCGATTCGGCGAGAAAGCCCGCGAGCTTGAGCCGCTGCGCTTCGCCGCCCGACAGTGTCGGCACCGGCTGACCGAGCTTCACGTATTCGAGGCCGACGTCGACGATCGGCTGCAGCACGCGCAGCACGTCCGCGTCGCCCGCGAAGAACGCGGCCGCCTCGCTGACCGTCAGGTCGAGCACGTCGGCGATGTTCAGCGCGCGGCCGTCGCGGGCGATCCGCACTTCGAGCACTTCGGCGCGATAGCGCCGGCCGTCGCAGTCCGGGCAGCGCAGATAGACGTCGCTCAGAAACTGCATCTCGACGTGCTCGAAGCCCGAGCCGCCGCAGGTCGGGCAGCGCCCGTCGCCCGAGTTGAAGCTGAACGTGCCGGCGCCGTAGCCGCGCTGCAGCGCGAGCGGCGCTTTCGCGAACAGCTTGCGGATCTCGTCGAACGCGCCGACGTAGCTCGCCGGGTTCGAGCGTGTCGTCTTGCCGATCGGCGACTGATCGACGAACACGACGTCGCCGATCTGCTCGGCGCCGGACAGCGCACGGTATGCGCCCGGCGATTCGGTCGGGCGCCCGAGCTGACGCGCGAGCGCCGGATACAGCACGTCCTGGATCAGCGTCGACTTGCCGGACCCCGATACGCCCGTCACGCAGACCAGCCGCTGCAGCGGAATCTCGACCGTGACGTCGCGCAGGTTGTGCTCGCGCGCGCCTTCGAGCACGATGCGCGGCGTCTGCGCGTCGACCGGCCGGCGCGCCCAATGCGACGCATGCGCGACCTGCCGGCGGCCGCCGAGATACTCGCCCGTCAGCGTGGCTGCGCCGCGCACGTCGGCCGGCGTGCCGTCGTAGACGATCGTGCCGCCGCGCTCGCCGGGGCCGGGGCCCATGTCGATCAGCCGGTCGGCCGCGAGCATCACGGACGGATCGTGTTCGACGACGACCAGCGTGTTGCCGGCATCGCGCAGCCGCTGCATCGCCTCGACGATCCGGTTCAGGTCGCGCGGATGCAGCCCGATGCTCGGCTCGTCGAGCACGAACAGCGTCTTGGTCAGCGACGTGCCGAGCGCGGTCGTCAGGTTGATGCGCTGCACCTCGCCGCCGGACAGCGTGCGGCTTTGCCGGTCGAGCGTCAGATAGCCGAGCCCGACGTCGCACAGATACTTGAGCCGCGTACGCACCTCGGCCAGCAGCAGCTTCAGCGCGTCGTCGAGCAACGCGCTCGGCAGCGTGAGCGTGTCGAAGAAGCGGCGGATCCGATCGATCGGCAGCAGCATCAGGTCGTGCACGGTGAGCCCCGGCAGCGCCTCGAGCTGCGCGCGGCTCCAGTCGACGCCGTGCGGCATGAAGCGATCGGCCGGCGCGAGCACCGCGTCGGCATTCTCCTTCGAGCCGAGCCGCCACAGCAGCGATTCGGTCTTCAGCCGCGCGCCGCCGCAGGTTTCGCACGGCGTGTAGCTGCGGTACTTCGACAGCAGCACGCGGATGTGCATCTTGTACGCCTTCGACTCCAGATAGCCGAAGAAGCGCCGCACGCCGTACCACTGGCTCTGCCAGCTGCCGGTCCAGTCGGGCGAGCCGTCGATCACCCAGTCCTGCTCGGCCGGCGTGAGCTCGGCCCACGGCACGTCGCGCCGGATGCCGGCCTTCGCCGCGTAGCGCATCAGGTCGTCCTGGCATTCCTTCCATGCGGGCGTCTGCATCGGCTTGATCGCGCCGCCGCGCAGCGTCTTGCGCGCATCGGGAATCACGAGGCCGAGATCGACGCCGATCACGCGGCCGAAGCCGCGGCACGTCTCGCATGCGCCGTAGGCGGAGTTGAACGAGAACAGCGCGGCCTGCGGCTCCGCATAGCGCAGATCGCTTTCCGGATCGTGCAGCCCGGTCGAAAAGCGCCAGACCTCCGGTTCCGGCGCGACCGCGCCGTCGCCTTCCGGCGCCTGCGCGAGCACGTAGACGTTCACGCGCCCGCCGCCGCGCTTCAGCGACGCCTCGATCGCCTCGACCGCGCGCGCCTTCTCGACCTGATGCAGCCGGAAGCGGTCGGCCACCACGTCGAGCACCTTGCGCGGGCCCGTCGGCGACGCAACCTCGCGCTGCGCCTGCACGCGCGTATAGCCGCTGGCCGACAGCCACTGCTCGACTTCCTCGTCGGTCACGCTGTCGGGCAGTTCGACCGGGAACGTGATCGCGAGCCGCGGATCGTGCTCGGCCGTGCGCGCGAGCAGATCCGCATGGATCGTCTCGGGCGTGTCGTGCCGCACCGGTCGCGCGGTCTTGCGGTCGAACAGCTCGGCCGCGCGCGCATACAGCAGCTTCAGGTGATCGTTGAGCTCGGTCATCGTGCCGACGGTCGAGCGCGAACTGCGGACCGGGTTCGTCTGGTCGATCGCGATCGCGGGCGGCACGCCGTCGACGCGGTCGACCTGCGGCCGGTCCATCCGGTCGAGAAACTGCCGCGCATACGCGCTGAACGTTTCGACATAGCGCCGCTGCCCCTCGGCATACAGCGTGTCGAACACGAGGCTCGACTTGCCCGAGCCCGACGGGCCCGTGACGACCGTCATCTCGCCCGTGCGCAGGTCGAGATCGAGATTCTTCAGGTTGTGCTGGCGTGCGCCGCGAATGCGGATCAGGTGGCTCGATGACAATGGATTACCCGTCGGAAAGAGTTGGCCGGCGTGCGCGGCGCCGGACGGCGGCGCACGCTCGCGGCCGCGCGCGCGAGACGCGGCGCACGGCTCAATGTCGACGGATACTATACTGTATATTCATACAGTTTTCCAAGACGCCCGCATTCATGGCGGCCTTCACGGCCGCCGTCACGGCTGCCCCGCGCCGCCCGACGCGCCGTAGATCTGGCCGGTCACGTAGCTCGCCTGCGCCGACGCGAGCTCGACGTAGATCGACGCGATCTCGGCCGGCTGTCCCGGCCGGCCCATCGGCACCTGCTCGCCGAACTTCTCGACGTTCTGCTCGGTCTGCCCGCCGCTCACCTGCAGCGGCGTCCAGAACGGCCCGGGCGCGACGCCGTTCACGCGTATCCCGCGCTCGATCATCTGCTTGGCCAGCCCCTTCGTGAAATTCGCGATCGCGGCCTTCGTCATCGCGTAGTCGAGCAGGTTCGCGGACGGATCGTACGCGTTCACCGACGTCGTATTGATGATCGCCGCGCCGGCCGGCATCCGCGGGATCGCCGCGCGCGTGATCCAGAACATCGCGTACAGGTTCGTGCGCAGCGTCCAGTCGAACTGCTCGGTGCTGATGTCGAGGATCGACGGGTGGCTCTGCTGGCGCGCCGCATTGTTCACCAGGATGTCGAGTCCGCCGAGCGCGGTGGCGGCCTGCTCGACGAGCCGGTTGCACGCGGCCTCGCTGCGGATGTCGACCGGCAGCGGCACCGCCGTGCGCCCCGCACTGCGGATCAGTTGCACGACTTCGCGCGCATCGGGCTCCTCGTCCGGCAGATAGACGATCGCGACGTCCGCGCCTTCGCGCGCGAACGCGATCGCGACGGCGCGGCCGATGCCCGAGTCGCCGCCGGTGATCAGCGCCTTGCGGCCGGCCAGCCGGCCGCTGCCGCGATAGCTGCGCTCGCCGTGATCGGGGCGCGGCGTCATGCGGCCGGCGAGCCCCGGCCACGGCTGGTGCTGCGCCGGAAACGGCGCGTGCGGATACAGCGGCCGCGGGTCGCGCGGCGCGGTATCGCCGGCGGACGGGGCACCCGTCTGCGCGACGGCGGGCATCGCGACGCCGGCCACGAGCCCGGCGGTCGTGCCCTGCATCCATTTGCGCCGCGATGCGGAAATTTCATCGGATGACATGATCGAGACTCCATCGACCGCTCGGCGGGAACGGCCGTGTCGACAGCGCCCCGCGGCACGCGCGCGACGCCTGGTGGGAATTCGGTTACCGACAGGCCGGATGCCGATCGGGCGGGTGCGCGCTACAGCGGCCGCGGCCGGTCGCCGGCGTCGTCGGGCCCGTCGTGCTCCTCGGGCCACGGCTTGTCGTTCGCCGGGTCGCGCACCTCGGTCTCGCGCGGATCGTCGGGCGCGACCTTGCCGACGTCGGCGTCCGGAATTTCGTCGAGCTCGCCGCCGCCCGGCGCATGGCCGGGCGGGCG
>NZ_KV786910.1:0-19133 GCF_001806955.1 Burkholderia sp. HMSC10F09 | reverse complement strand
CGGGCGGTGCCGGATTCGGCACCGCCCGCGCGGGTTCATGCACGCAATCGGGTGGATTGCGTCATGGATCGATCGCGATCGCCGGCCGCGTTCGGCCGGCGCCGCCGATCAGGGGTACAGGCCGCGCATTTCGCGCGCCATCAGGATGCGCTTGCACGCGACGATGAACGCCGCCGTACGCACCGACACCTTGTGCTCTTCCGCGACCGCCCACACGCCGGCGAACGCTTCGCGCATCACGCGCTCGAGGCGATGGTTGATCTCGTCTTCGGTCCAGAAGAAGCTCGAGAAATCCTGCACCCATTCGAAGTACGACACCGTCACGCCGCCCGCATTCGCGATCACGTCGGGGATCACGAGCACGCCGTTCGCGCTCAGGATGTCGTCGGCCGCGGTCGTGGTCGGGCCGTTCGCGCCTTCGACGATGATCTTCGTGCGGATCTTCGACGCGTTCTTCTCGGTGATCTGGTTTTCCAGCGCCGCCGGGATCAGGATGTCGGTCTCGACCGTCCAGAATTCGTCGTTCGCCATCGGCTCCGCGCCTTCGAAGCCCGCGACGCCGCCCGTGCGCGCGACGTGGTCGAGCAGCTTGTTCGCGTCGAGGCCGGCCGGCTGGTAGATCGTGCCCGTGTGATCCTGCACCGCGATCACCTTCGAGCCCGCTTCCTGGAACAGCTTCGCGGCGATCCCGCCGACGTTGCCGAAGCCCTGCACGGCGATGCGCGCGCCTTCGATTTCGAGGCCCTTCTTCTTCGCCGCTTCGCAGCCGACGACGAACACGCCGCGGCCGGTCGCTTCCTTGCGGCCGAGCGAGCCGCCGAGCGAGATCGGCTTGCCGGTCACGACGCCGGTCGACGTCTGGCCCTGGTTCATCGAGAACGTGTCCATCATCCACGCCATCACCTGTTCGTTGGTGTTGACGTCCGGCGCCGGAATGTCGGTGTTCGGGCCGATGATGATGCCGATTTCGCTCGTGTAGCGGCGCGTGACGCGCTCGAGCTCGCCGCGCGACAGCTTGCGCGGGTCGACGCGAATGCCGCCCTTCGCACCGCCGTACGGCACGTTCACCGCGGCGTTCTTCACCGACATCCATGCCGACAGTGCCATCACTTCCGACAGCGTCACGTCCTGGTGGTAGCGCACGCCGCCCTTGCCGGGGCCGCGCGACACGTTGTGCTGCACGCGATAGCCTTCGAAGTGCGCGACGGTACCGTTGTCGAGCTCGATCGGCACATCGACGATCAGGATGCGCTTCGGACGCTTCAGCGTTTCCAGCCAGCGCGACAGCGAACCGAGGTACGGCGCGACGCGATCGACCTGCTGAAGGTAGTTGCCCCACGGGCCGAGATCGTCGGCGTGCAAGTAGGACGGGATGGACTGCAGTTGCGAAGACATGGATGCTCCAACGTTCAACGGATTGCGCACATTGTCGAAAAACCCGTTTTTTTTATCCAATGCCGTTTGCTTATTCGATTATGCGTTTCTTGCATGATCGCGATTTTTCGCAAATCCGCGGTCGATTTGCGCAAGAACGGCCGCGATCGGCCGTGCTTTGCGCGCGCGAAAAATCCTGCGCGGCCGCGCGGACGTGCCCGGCGGTCAGCGTGCAGTCAGCCGCTGCAAGCGCGCCGTCAGCCGACGGCCTCAGCCGCCCGTCTCGCGCAGCTCGTCGCGCACGACGTCCCATAGCGCACGCACGAGCTTCTGGCGCGGCTCCTCGCCCTGCAGCGCGAGCTTGTCGCAGTAGAGCCGGATCTCCATCGTCAGCGTGAACGGCTGCGCGCCGCCGCGCACGGCGCGGTCGAGCCGGATCAGCCGGCCGCCCGCGACCGCGTCCTCGACCGCGCTGTGCGGCAGGAACGCGACGCCGTGGCCCGCGAGCGCCATCGCCTTCAGCCCTTCGGCCATGTCGGTTTCGTACACGCGATCGAGAAACAGCGGCGTCGGCGCGTTCGCGATGATGACTTCCGTCATGCGGCCGAGATAGGCGTTCGGCGTGTACGACAGATACGGTACGCGCGCGTCGGGCGTGCCGGGCAGCGTGTAGCGCGGCCGGCCTGCGCGGCCGGGCGCCGAGAACGCGCTGATCGGTTCGCTGCCGAGGATCAGCATGTCGTAGCGGGCCGGGTCCAGCGCGACCGGATGGCTCGGATGGTGATAGCCCATCACGAGGTCGCAGCCGCCCTCGACGAGCGACAGCACCGCGTCGTGCACGTTCAGCGCGCGCAGCCGCGTATGGACCTGCCCCATCTTCGCCTCGATCCGCTGCAGCCAGCGCGGGAAGTAGGTGAGCGACAGCGTGTGCGGTACCGCGAACTCGATCGTCGGCACCGGCGCGCCGACGTGGCCGCGCAGCAGCGTGCGCGCCTCGTGCGCCTGCGACAGCATCGTCAGCGCCTGCTCGTAGAAGATCTGGCCGGCCTGCGTGAGCCGCGTCGGATAGACGGAGCGGTCGATCAGCTCGGTCGCGAGCCACGCTTCGAGCGCCTGGATGCGCCGCGAGAACGCGGGCTGCGACACGTGCCGCAGCTCGGCGGACCGGCTAAAGCTGCGCGTCTCCGCGAGCGAGACGAAGTCTTCGAGCCATTTCAGTTCCATACGGGCGGGCGCGGCGGGCGGCGAGCGGAAGAAGGCTGCATTTTACCGGCGCCGCGCGTGGCCATCGCAGGCGGCCGCGGGCGACGGAGCCGGCGCGCGCCGATGGTAAAATCCCGGATTCTCCTCTCCACGCTCGACCCGGCCCCAGGGCCCGCCCGATCATGTCCGACACTCGTCCCGATACGCTTTTCGCGCTCACCGCGCTCTCGCCCATCGACGGCCGCTACGCCAGCAAGACCGAAGCGCTGCGCGACTGGCTCTCCGAAGCCGCTTTCATGCGTCACCGCGTCACCGTCGAGGTGCACTGGCTGATCGCGCTGTCGCACGCCGGTTTCGCCGAAGTCCCGCGCTTCTCCGAAGCCGCCGAGCAGTTCCTGCTGCAGCTCGTCGAGCGGTTCACCGCGCACGATGCCGCGCGCATCAAGGAAATCGAGCGCGTGACGAACCACGACGTGAAGGCCGTCGAATACTGGCTGAAGGAATCGGTGAAGGGCCAGCCCGAACTCGAGAAGGCCAGCGAATTCATCCACTTCGCCTGCACGTCCGAGGACATCAACAACACGTCGCACGGGATGATGCTCGCCGGCGCGCGCGAGCACGTGATCCTGCCGGCGCTGCGCACGGTCCACCAGCGTCTCGTTGCGCTCGCACACGCGCACGCCGAGCAGCCGATGCTGTCGCGCACGCACGGCCAGCCGGCGAGCCCGACGACGCTCGGCAAGGAGCTCGCGAACGTCGCCGCGCGGCTCGCGCGTGCGATCGCGCGCATCGAGAAGGTCGAAATCCTCGGCAAGATGAACGGCGCGGTGGGCAACTTCAACGCGCACCTGTCCGCGTATCCGGAATTCGACTGGGAAGCGTTTTCGCGCGACGTGATCGAAAACCGCCTGAAACTCACGTTCAACCCGTACACGATCCAGATCGAGCCGCACGACTACATGGCCGAACTGTTCGACGCGGTCGCGCGCGCGAACACGATCCTGCTCGACCTCGACCGCGACGTCTGGGGCTACATCGCGCTCGGCTACTTCAAGCAAAAGACGAAGGCCGGCGAAATCGGCTCGTCGACGATGCCGCACAAGGTGAACCCGATCGACTTCGAGAACTCGGAAGGCAACCTCGGCCTCGCGAACGCGACGCTGCGCCACCTCGCCGACAAGCTCCCGGTATCGCGCTGGCAGCGCGACCTGACCGACTCGACGGTCCTGCGCAACATGGGCGTCGCGCTCGGCTATTCGCTGCTCGCGTACGACGCGCTGATCCGCGGCCTCGACAAGCTCGAAGTGAACCCGCAGCGTCTGAACGAAGATCTCGACAACTGCTGGGAAGTGCTGGCCGAGCCGGTGCAGACCGTGATGCGCCGCTACGGGATCGAGAACCCGTACGAGCAGCTGAAGGAGCTGACGCGCGGCAAGGGCATTACGCGCGAAGCGCTGCAGCAGTTCATCGGCACGCTCGCGATTCCGCAGGACGCCAGGGACCGCCTGCTCGCGATGACGCCCGCGTCGTATATCGGCAAGGCCATCGAACTCGCGAAGCGGATCGCGTAACGGCACGGCGGCGCACGTTCGCGCCGTTTCGTCGCCCACACACTCCATAGCGAAACGCCCGATGCAATGCATCGGGCGTTTTCGTTTTCATGCGCGGTTGTCGCGTGCGGAGGCGCACGCGCGATGCGTCAGAACGAGATCATCTTCCCCGGATTCAGCGCGCTCATCACGCTCATCGCCGCCTTTGCGGCCGGAATCGCAACCGGCGACAGCTGACGGCCGAGCGGAATCTCGCGATGGTCGATGCCGGTCAGCATCGAGAAGTCGTCGTTGCGGCCGACGAAGTCGTCGCAGATCGCCTTGCCGATCCGCACCGTCTGCGCGACGCCGTGCCCGCTCCAGCCCTGCACCATGTACACCGGCACGCGGCCCGCGGTCTTGCGGCTGTCGGTCGCGCCGTTCAGCGTGAAGTCGCTGACGCCGCTCCAGCTGTAGTCGAGCGCGAACCGGCCGTCGTATTGCGGAAACACCGCATTCAATCGCGTGAGCAGATACGCGTTCGCATCGTGCTGCGGCCAGCAGGTGCCGGTGCCCTGCCCGCCGAACAGCAGCCGGTTGCCGCGCACCGGCCGGTAGTAGTCGATCTGGAACTGCGTGTCGTACACCGGCATGCCGGCCGGCATCAGCGACGCGACGTCGACTTCGAGCGGCGCCGTCACGCTCACGTACGTGAAGAACGGCACGGTCGTCGCCGCGCCGTCGTCGAACAGCCGGAACGTCGTGTTGTGCAGCGCGAGCACGACACCCTTGCGCGCGGTGATCGTGCCGCCCGGCGTCGTCGCGACGACGCCCGCGGGCGTTTCGTCGAGTTCGAGCACCTCCGTGCATTCGTAGAGCGCGCCGCCGTTGGCACGAAAGCCGTGGACGAGGCCGCGCACGAGCGCGAGCGGATGAAGCTGGCCGCCGAGCGCATCGATCGCCGCACCGTGATAGAGCGGCGAGCGCACGTATTCGTCGTGCAGCTGATGCTTGCCGACGAGCGTCACGCTCGCGTCGCCGAGATGACGGCGCGCATCCGCGCCGTCGAGCAGCGCGCTCATGTGGCCGGGATGAACGGCGGCCGTCACGTGGCCGCGCCCGCGATCGAGGTCGAGCGCGTAGCGCGCGGCGATCGCATCGATCAGCGCCATCGATTCCGACGATGCGAAACGCCACAGCCGCTTCGCGTCCTCATGCGCGAGACGCTCGATCATGTCGGCCGCTTCCCAGCGCGCGAGGCCGGGCGTCAGCTGGCCGCCGTTGCGGCCGGACGCGGCCGAGCCGACGTGATGCTTGTCGACGAGGATCGTGTCGACGCCCGCCTCCGCGAGATGCAGCGCGGCCGACGCGCCGAGCAGACCGGCGCCGATCACGAGCACGTCGCACACTGCATCGTGCGCGAGCGGCGCCGCGTTGTCCCAGCGGGACAGCGATGCCTCGTACCAGTTCGCCGGGCGTTCGCCGGCGTAGCGTGCCGGGTCGCACCAGTTCCAGTTGTCTTTTTCGATATTCAGTTGCGTGGCTTCGAAACGCGATTCGCGCTCGAGCAGCGAGGGAATGGAAGTCATGTTCGCACTTGCATGGTCTTGGGCCGCCAGTCGAAGAGCCGTTCGGGCTTCGCGGGTGGGGCAGCCGGTTCCACTTGGGTGTCAACGAGAAACGGGGCGCAGCGGCCCGTGTTGACGGCGGCCACGCGCGTGGCCGCCTGGATCCCGGACCGGGCGAAACGCACGCATTGAAAGGTGCCGGGACACCCAATTTCTACACCGCAGAAATAATTCTACAGTGTAGAATAAGCTTTCGTCAACCTTTCATCCGCGCGCCGTGCGCGGCTGCATTGCTCCGATGAAGGACAAATCTGCCCCAGGCCCGCGCGGCCTCGACAAGGAAGCGATCGTCGCGGCCGCGCTTGCGCTGCTCGAAACGGTCGGCGAAGCCGCGTTCAGCGTGCGCAAGCTCGCGCAGTCGATCGGCTGCGATCCGATGAGCGTGCTGTATCACTTCAAGTCGAAGGAAGGGCTGAACCGCGCGATCGCGAACGCGCTGTCGCGTGCACTCGTGCCGCTCGACGACGCGCTGCCGTGGCGCGACCGGCTGCGCGACCTCGCGCGCCAATACCGTGCGCTGGCGCTGCGCCATCCGGTCGCGTTCGGGCTGCTGCAGCGGCATATGAGCACGGGGCCCGCCGATCTCGCGCATGTCGAGGCCGTGCACCGCGCGCTCGCCGACGCCGGCGTCGCGGCGAACGCGCGCCCGACCGTGTGCGTCGGCTGGTATGCGAGCGTGATCGGGCTCGCGGCGGCCGAGGCCGGCGGCCTCACGCGGCCCGCGAACGACATCGAGCTCGCGGAAATGGACGCGCTGTCGGATACGGGGTATCCGCTGGTCAAGGCGGCCGCGCCGCTTTATGCGGCGCTCGATCCGGCGGTGGTGCACGAGACGATGGTCGAGGTTCTGCTCGACGGGATTGCGCGTCAGGCAGGCGGCGGCGCTGCCGGGAAAGGTGAGGCGGTTTGAGGCAGATCCGCGCTGAAGCGCGGAATGCCCTTGGTGCGGGCTCCATATCGCCGAAGTGCTATGAGGCTGGAATAAGCGCACGGAAGCGCTGATCGGCTACGGGCCCACCAACTAAAAAGGGCCGAGCCCTGTACGCAAACAGGACTCGGCCCTTCATCAGCGGCATATCGAGCGGTGTCAGTGGAACGTGCGTCCCGCCCTGCCCTCAATGCTGCTGCGCGGTGCCCATCTTTGCGATCACCTGATCGACGATCTGTTCGGGCGTCAGCTCGATGCTGACCTCGATCGCTTCGTCCGGGCCCGGCTCCTCGAGCGTGTCGAGCTGGCTCTGCAGCAGCGACGGATCGAAGAAATGGCCGGTGCGCGTCTTCAGACGCTCGCGCAAGACCTCGAACGAACCCTTCAGATACACGAATCGCACGTCCGTGTCGTGCCCGCGCAGCACGTCGCGGTACGACCGCTTCAGCGACGAGCACGTGAAGACGGCCGTCTCGCCGGCCCGCTGCTTTTCCTCGATGGCCGCGCGGATCGCGCGCAGCCACGGCCAGCGGTCGTCGTCGGTCAACGGAATCCCGTGGTGCATCTTCTCCTTGTTGGCGGCGCTGTGAAACGCGTCGCCGTCGGTATAGCTGCACGACAGGCGTTGCGCCAGCATTTCGCCGATTCGCGATTTGCCCGCGCCCGACACGCCCATTGCGATCAAAATCATTGACTACCCCTTGTTACAGAACCATGCTCAGCAGCAACGTGAAGCCGAGGCCGAGCACCGAGATGATCGTTTCCAGCAACGACCACGTCTTGAACGTCTGACCGACCGTCATCCCGAAGTATTCCTTGATCAGCCAGAAACCGCCATCGTTCACGTGCGAGAAGATCAGGGAGCCCGACCCCGTGGCGAGCACGAGCAGCTCCGGGCTCACCGTCGTGCCGGCCGCGGCCGCGATCGGCGCGACGATGCCGCATGCGGTCGTCATCGCGACCGTCGCCGAACCCGTCGCAAGACGCATCAGCGCGGCGACGAACCAGCCGAGCAGCAGCGGCGACAGGTGCGCGTGCTTCGCGGTTTCGACGATCTGCTGCGAAATCCCGCTGTCGCGCAGGACGCCGCCGAAGCCGCCGCCCGCGCCCACGATCAGCGTGATGCCGGCGATCGGCGCGAGACATTCGCCGCAGAACTTCTGGATCTGGTCGCGATTGAAGCCCTGCAGCTTGCCGAACGTGAAGAAGCTCACGAGCACGGCGATCAGCAGCGCGACGTCCGAATTGCCGGCAAAGCGCAGCAGGTTGTTCGGCAGCGACTTCGGCGCGAACACCAGATCGGCCCAGCTGCCGACGAGCATCAGCACGACCGGCAGGAGAATCGTGAACAGCGTGATGCCGAAGCCCGGCAGCGGACGCTCGCGGCCGCCGGCACGCGTATCGACGAACTGCGACGCGAGCGGATTGTTTTCGGCGAGCTTCACGAACTTCGAAATGGTCAGCGCGAACAGCGGACCGGCGATGATCGCGGTCGGCACGCCGACGATCAGGCCGAAGGCGATCGTCTTGCCGATATCGGCGCCGTATTGCTGAACGGCCAGCAGCGCGGCCGGGTGCGGCGGAATCAGCCCGTGCACGACGGACAGGCCCGCCACCATCGGCAGGCCGACGACGAGCAGCGACTTGCCGGTACGCTTGGCGACGTTGAACGCGATCGGGATCAGCAGCACGAAGCCGACTTCGAAGAACACCGGCAGACCGACGATGATCGCGACGAACATCATCGCCCAGTGGATGTTCTTCTCGCCGAACCAGTCGATCAGCGTGGTCGCGATCCGCTCGGCGCCGCCCGACTCGGCCATCATCTTGCCGAGCATCGTACCGAGGCCGACGACGATCGCGATATGGCCGAGCGTGCCGCCCGTGCCCGTCTCGAACGACTTGACGATCTTGTCCATCGGCATGCCGACGGCCAGACCGAGGCCGAGCGACACGATGATCAGCACCAGGAACGGGTAGATCTTGAAGCGCGCGATCATCAGGATCAGCGCGGCGATCGCGATCAGCGTGAATACGAGCAGCATGCTGCCTTGGACAGCCCCCATGTGGCACTCCTCCTTGGATTGTTCGAAACCGGGCGAGTGGTAGCGAGTATGCCCGGCTATGCAGGTCTCCGATACACGGGGGGTTCCCACCCCGTCAGGACGCTGAATTTTACTTATCTTTACGCCCCGCGGATAGAACCGGTTCCATCAGCAAAAACCCTCGGTAAAACAAGCACTAAGCGCTCGTTTACCGAGGGTTGGACGGTCGCCGGATGCAAGTCTTAGCGCGGCAGCTGGCTGGCGGCTTGCGCGAGACGCGTGACTTCGGCCCAGTCCTGCGCGGCAAGTGCCGCCTTCGGCGTGAGCCACGAGCCGCCGACGCACACGACGTTCGGCTGTTTCAGGAAAGTCGGCGCGGTATCGGCCGTGATGCCGCCCGTCGGGCAGAACTTGAGCGTCGGGAACGGGCCGTGGAATGCCTGCAGCATCGGCACGCCGCCCGCCTGTTGCGCGGGGAAGAACTTGACGATCTCGTAGCCGAATTCGAGCGCCTGGATGATGTCGCTCGGCGTCATGACGCCCGGCAGCAGCGGCAGGTCCGCGTCGAGCGACGCGAGGTGCAGTTCCTTCGTCAGGCCCGGCGAGACGCCGAACTTCGCGCCCGCGCGCTTCGCCTGCGCGCAGTGCTCGGGCTTCGTGATCGTGCCGACGCCGACGACGATGTCGTCCGCGAGCTGGCTCGCGCGCTGGATCGCCTCGAGGCCGGCCGGCGTGCGCAGCGTGATCTCGAGCACCTTCACGCCGCCCGCGTGCAGCGCACGCGACACATGCTCGCCCTGCTCGACCGAGTCGAACGCGAGCACCGGAATGACGGGGCCCAGCTTCACGATTTCGGCAATCGTCTTCATCGATAACACTCCTTGATCTGGAAATTCATGCGGCGACGCGGGCTGCCGTTTCGCCGACCAGCGCCCCGAAAACCGATGCGCCCTGCTCGGCCGGCGCGGCCGCCGCGCGGAACACGCCGAACAGCTCGCGCCCGAACCCGACCTCGTTGTCGGCCTGATGCTGCGGCTGCGCGACGGGGCGCGCCTCCCATTCGGCGGCGTCGACGTCGATGTCGAGCACGCCGGCTTCCGCATCGATCACGAGCAGGTCGCCCGTCTTCACCTTGCCGATCGGGCCGCCCAGCAGCGCTTCCGGCGACAGATGGATCACGGCCGGCACCTTGCCCGACGCGCCCGACATGCGCCCGTCGGTGACGAGCGCGACGTGGAAGCCCTGATCCTGCAGCACGCCGAGCAGCGGCGTCAAACGATGCAGCTCCGGCATGCCGTTCGCACGCGCCCCCTGGAAACGCACGACCGCGACGAAATCGCGCTTCAGCTCGCCGCGATCGAACGCCTCCTGCACCGCTTCCTGCGAGTCGAACACGATCGCCGGCGCCTTCACCTTGCGGTGCTCGGGCGCGACGGCCGAAATCTTGATCACGCCGCGGCCCAGCCGGCCCTGCATCAGACGCAGGCCGCCGTCCGGCTGGAACGGATCGCGAATGCTGCGCAGCACCTTCGTGTCGTGGCTCTCGGCCGCGCCGTCGACCCACGTCAGCTTGCCGTCGATCAGCTTCGGCTCCTTCGTGTAGTGCGACAGCCCCTTGCCGGCGACCGTCGTCACGTCTTCGTGCAGCAGGCCGCCTTCGAGCAGATTGCGCACGAGGAACGCGACGCCGCCTGCCGCATGGAAATGGTTCACGTCGGCCTTGCCGTTCGGGTAGATCTTCGCGAGCAGCGGCACGACGGCCGACAGTTCGTCGAAGTCGTTCCAGTCGATCAGCACGCCAGCCGCGCGCGCGATCGCGACGAGGTGTAGCGTATGGTTGGTCGAGCCGCCGGTCGCGAGCAGCGCGACGATGCCGTTGACGATCGCCTTCTCGTCGATCACGTGGCCGATCGGCGTGTACTGGCCGCGCTCGACGGTCAGATCGAGCACGCGGCGCGCGGCTTCGGCCGTCAGCGCGTCGCGCAACGGCGTGTGCGGATGGATGAACGCGGCGCCCGGCAGATGCAGCCCCATCAGCTCCATCAGCATCTGATTGCTGTTCGCCGTGCCGTAGAACGTGCAGGTGCCGTGACCGTGATAGGCGGCCGACTCGGCTTCGAGCAGCGCGTCGCGGCCGACCTGGCCCGTCGCGAACTGCTGGCGGATCTTCGCCTTGTCGTCGTTCGACAGGCCGCTCGTCATCGGGCCGGCCGGCACGAAGATCGTCGGCAAGTGGCCGAACTGCAGCGCGCCGATCAGCAGGCCCGGCACGATCTTGTCGCAGATGCCGAGGCACAGCGCCGCGTCGAACATGTTGTGCGTGAGCGCGATTGCCGTGCCCATCGCGATGGCCTCGCGCGAGAACAGCGACAGCTCCATCCCCGGATTGCCCTGCGTGATGCCGTCGCACATCGCCGGCACGCCGCCCGCGAACTGCGCGACGCCGCCGTTCTCGCGCGCGGCGGCCTTGATGATGTCGGGGAAGTCCTTGTACGGCGCATGCGCGGACAGCATCTCGTTGTACGACGAAACGATGCCGATATTCGGCTCGCGAATCGCCTTGATCGCGAATTTGTCGCTGCCCTCGAGACCCGCGAAGCCGTGCGCGAGGTTCGCGCACGACAGCGCGCCGCGCGCCGGGAACTTGCCTTGCGCGCCGTCGATGCGCTGCAGATAGGCGGAACGGGTCGATTGGCTGCGGGCGATCACGCGTTCGGTGACTTTCGCCAGAGTGGGATGCAGCGACGTCATGCTGGGCGCTCCTGTATGCCGGCCGCGCCGGCGGTTGGAATCGTGGGGACGGTCGATGCGTCGACCGAACGAACGCAGTCTAGTAGAAAAACTACACACGCGCAATGCGGTTTCATCGTCCTGCAACGGGCATTCCCGCTAAGAGCCAATGACTGATTAGTGAAAACCCTTACGCCGATGATTGTCTCTCGCGGAAAACCCTGCGGTTTTCGCTAGCATTTTCATGTAGATTTTCTACAATTCGACTGCGATACACTCGCTCATCCGAACCCGATTTCCTGCCTCTGCCCCATGTTGCCCCGTATCGAAGCGATCCGCGCCGAACTGCGCCCGTCCGAGCGCAAGCTCGCCGACTACATTCTCGCCGCGCCGCGCGAGGTGCTCGACCTCGCGATGACCGAGCTGTCGGCACGCGCGGGCGTCAGCCAGCCGACGATCGCGCGCTTCTGCCAGGCGCTCGGCTGCAGCGGCTTTCGCGAATTCAAGATCCGGCTCGCGCAGAGCGTCGCGCCCGGCGTGTCGTCGGTCTATCGCGACGTCGAACCCGACGAGCCGGCGCCCGGCATCATCGGCAAGGTGTTCGACCGAACGATCGGCGCGCTGATCGAGGTGCGCAACAGCCTGTCGGCCGGCAGCGTCGCCGAGGCGATCGCCCTGCTGTCGAATGCGTCGCGCATCGAGTTCTACGGTGCGGGCGGCTCGGGCATCGCCGCGCAGGACATCCAGCACAAGTTCTTCCGGCTCGGCGTGCCGAGCGTCGCGTATTCGGATCCGCACACGTTCTCGATGTCGGCCGCGCTGCTCGGCCCGCAGGACGTCGTCGTCGCAATCTCGAACACGGGCCGCACGCGCGACATCGTCGACGCGGCGCGTGCGGCGCTCGCGTGCGGCGCGAAGGTCGTCGCGATCACGCACAGCCACTCGCCGCTCGCGAAGCTCGCGACCGTCAGCCTCGCATCGAACATCGCGGAGGAAACCGACGTGTTTTCGCCGATGACGTCGCGCATGTCGCACCTCGCGATCGGCGACATCCTCGCGGTCGGCGTCGCGCTGTCGCGCGGGCCGGCGCTGATGGAACGCGTCGGCCGCGCGAAGGAAGCGATCACGCGCCGCCGGATCGACGACGGCGCGAAGGACTGAGGGCTCGCCACGCACGACGCAAAAACAAACGGCGCCCCGAAGGGCGCCGTGCGCTTGCCGCGTATCGTCGGCCTGCGCCGCTCAGAACGGCTTGATCACGACCAGCGCGACCGCAGCCAGCATGCCGAGCACCGGCAGTTCGTTGAACACGCGATACCACTTGTCGGTGCGACGGTTCTCGCCGCGCTCGAACACCTTCAGCAGATGCCCGCAGTACGCGTGATAGACGATCAGCAGCAGCACGACCGTCACCTTCGCGTGAATCCAGCCCTGCCCCTGTCCGATGCCGATCACGAGCCAGAGCCACAAGCCGCATGCGAGCGCCGGCACCGCAATGAACGTCATGAAGCGAAACAGCTTGCGCGCCATCAGCAGCAGCCGGCGCACCGCGGCCGGATCGGTTTCCATCGCGAGGTTCACGTAGATGCGCGGCAGATAGAACAGGCCCGCGAACCACGCGGCGATCAGAACGATATGGAAGGTCTTGATCCAGAGCATCGCCATCGGTTTGCGCCTCGCTTCGCGTTACTGCCGGCCTTCGCCGTGCCCCAGCACGACGTACTTCAGCGACGTCAGCCCGTCGAGGCCGACGGGGCCGCGCGCGTGCAGCTTGTCGTTCGAGATGCCGATCTCGGCGCCGAGGCCGAACTCGAAGCCGTCCGCGAACCGCGTCGACGCGTTGACCATCACGCTCGCCGAATCGACTTCACGCAGGAAGCGCATCGCACGGTCGTGATCCTCGGTGACGATCGCATCGGTATGATGCGAGCCGTAATGGTTGATGTGCTCGATCGCCGCATCGAGCCCGTCGACGATCTTGATCGCGAGCACCGGCGCGAGATATTCGGTGTGCCAGTCTGCCTCGGTCGCGTCGACGAGCGGGCCGACGCCCGCATCGGCGAGCACCGCGCGCGCGGCCGCATCGACGCGCAGCTCGACCTGCTTGTCGCGATACAGCTTGCCGAGCGGCGGCAGCACCTTCGCCGCGATGCCGCTCCCGACGAGCAGCGTCTCCATCGTATTGCAGGTGCCGTAGCGGTGCGTCTTCGCGTTGTCGCAGACGGTCAGCGCCTTGTCGAGATCCGCGCGATCGTCGACGTAGACGTGGCAGATGCCGTCGAGGTGCTTGATCATCGGCACGCGCGCTTCGTTGATCAGTCGCTCGATCAGGCTCTTGCCGCCGCGCGGCACGATCACGTCGACGTATTCGGTCATCGTGATCAGCTTGCCGACGGCCGCGCGATCGGCCGTCTCGACGACCTGCACGGCATCGTGCGGCAGCCCGGCCGCCGCGAGCCCTTCGCCGATCAGTTTCGCGAGCGCGGTGTTCGATTCGAGCGCTTCCGAGCCACCGCGCAGGATCGTCGCATTGCCCGATTTCAGGCACAGTGCGGCCGCGTCGATCGTCACGTTCGGGCGCGACTCGTAGATGATCCCGATCACGCCGAGCGGCACGCGCATCTGACCGACCTGGATCCCGCTCGGGCGGAACTTCAGATTGCCGATCTCGCCGATCGGGTCCGGCAGCGACGCGACCTGGCGCAGCCCTTCGACCATCGTCTTCAGTGCCTTGTCGGACAGCGTCAGCCGATCGACGAACGCCGCATCGAGCCCCTTTTCGCGCGCCCGCGCGACGTCGCGCGCGTTCGCGTCCTTCAGGGCCTGCGCATCGCGCTCGATCGCGCGCGCGACGGCCTCGAGCGCCGCGTTCTTCGCGGCGGTGCTGGCGCGCGCCATCGCGCGCGACGCGTGCCGGGCGCGGCGGCCCAGGTCGGTCATGTACTGATCGATATCCATCGTGTGACTCGAGAAGCGAGCCGCGTGGCGCGGCATGAATTCGTGGGGCTGGCGTGGCGCGGCGCCCGGTGCGGCAGCGGGCAGGCTGCGCCAGCTTCGGAGCATTGTAAGCGGGTTGCGATGCGTACGCTGACGCCCGGAACGGGACCTAACGCCGCACGCGACCCGCGGTCGGCGGTCGCTCGTGCTGCGGCCCGGCGACCGTCATCGCAAGCTGAAACAGCCCGTCCCACGGATCGGGCGGCGGATCGTCGTGCGTGCGGCGGCCGGGCGTCACGGCGGCGAGACCCTTGACCTGCCGGTCGAGCTTCGCGGCAAACGCGAGCGCCTTTTCGAGCACGGCCTCGGACACGCGGTTCAGCGCCGGGCCGATCAGCCGCTCGCGCGGGCCCCATACGCGGTTCTCGCGCAGCAGCGTCGCGAGCGGCTTGCCGGCCGCGGTGCCGCGCTTGATCCGCAGCAGCGTGCGCAACTCCTCGACGACGGCCCACATCACGAGCACGATCGCCTCGCCCTCGCCCTTGAGCCCGTCGATCATCCGCGCTAGCCGCGCGGCGTCGCCGGCAAGCATCGCTTCGTTCAGCTTGAACACGTCGTAGCGCGCAACGTTCAGCACGGCATCGTGCACCTGCTCGAACGACAGCACGCCCTGCGGATAGAGCAGCCCGAGCTTCTGGATTTCCTGATGCGCCGCGAGCAGGTTGCCCTCGACGCGCTCGGCGATGAACTGCAGTGCGCGCCGGCCGTCGTCGCCGGGCGCGACGCGCTGCCCCTGCATCGCGAGACGCTGGCCGATCCAGTTCGGCAGCTGCGCGCGGTCGACCGGATCGATCTTCAGCGCGACGCCACCGTTCTGCAGCGCGGTGAACCACGCGGACTTCTGCGTGGCCGCATCCAGACGCGGCAGCGTGACGAGCATCAGCGCATCGGGATTGTCGGCGGCCGCCAGCGCCTTCAGCGCGTCGGCCCCTTCCTTGCCCGGCTTGCCCGACGGAATACGCAGCTCGATCAGCTGGCGCTCGCCGAACAGCGACATCGCCTGCGTCGCGCCGAGCAGCACGCTCCAGTCGAAGCCGCGCTCGACCGTATGCACCGAACGCTCGGTGAAGCCGGCCGCGCGCGCGGCCGCGCGAATGCGGTCGCACGCCTCCTGCGCGAGCAGCGGCTCGTCGCCGTAGACGGTGTAGAGCCCGGCCAACCCCTTCGCGAGGTGCGGCTCCAGTGCATCAAGTCGCAATTGCATCGGTGCGTGCGGCGGGGATCAAAGCGGCGGCGGCGGCAGCGGCGCGCGCGGCGCGACGCCCGGCACCACGTCTTCCGGACGCGGCGTCAGCGAATGCACGATCGCGAGGCGGCGCATCAGCTGATCGACCGCGTCGTTCTGCATGTCCGCGTACAGGATGTCCGCTTCCTGCGCCTTCGCGTTCGTGTACTGGTCGCTGTACGTCATCGCGCGGTTCAGCGCGATCGCGCTCGGCGGAATCAGCACGGTGCCGTCCTTGCTCGTCAGCGTGTAGTTCAGCGTGTAGAACAGCGCATATTCCTGCGCGGAACCGTACTGGTTCAGCGTCAGCGTGTTCTGGCCGCGCGACTCCCACATGCGCAGCACGGCATCGGCATCGTCGATCGACTTGACGATCTTCGTGTCGCTGCCGCCCTCGACGAGGCGCGTGAGCCGCGCCGACACCGGCGCCGGCGCACCGGCGATCAGCAGGTGCTTGAACGCGTAGTCCTGCTGGCCGCGCAACTGGAAACCGCATGCGGACAGCGCGACCGCGCTGCCGACGAGCATCAAAAACGATCTGCGGATCACCTTCGCTCCTTCTGTGTACGCCCGACGGCCGGCGGCCGTCAGACGACGATGTTCACGAGGCGGCCCGGCACGACGACGATCTTCTTCGCCGGCTTGCCTTCGCCGAACTTCGCGAACGCGTCGTCGGCCAGCGCCGCGGCTTCGATCGCCTCGCGGCTCGCGTCCTTCGCGACCTTCAGCGCGCCGCGCACCTTGCCGTTCACCTGCAGCACGAGTTCGATCTCGGCCTGCTCGAGCGCCGCCTCGTCGACCTTCGGCCACGGCGCGTCGAGCAGCGGACCGAATTCGTCGGCATAGCCGAGCGCCTTCCAGAGCTCGTACGTGACGTGCGGAACCACCGGATACAGCACGCGCAGCAGCACGCCGTACGCTTCGCGCAGCACGGCCGGCGTCGCGCCCTTCGCCCCGTCGATCGCGTTCAGCATCTTCATCGCGGCCGACACGACCGTGTTGTATTGCAGACGCTGATAGTCGAAGTCGGCCTGCTTCAGCACGCTGTAGATTTCGCGGCGCAGCGCCTTGTCGGCGTCGCCGAGCGCGGCCGCATCGAAGCCCGCGCGCGAGGCGAGCGCTTCGCGGTTCGCATAGCCGAAGCTCCACACGCGGCGCAGGAAGCGGCTCGCGCCTTCGACGCCGGCGCCCGACCACTCGAGCTGCTGCTCGGGCGGCGCGGCGAACATCGTAAACAGGCGCGCGGTATCCGCGCCGTACTGGTCGATCAGCACCTGCGGATCGACGCCGTTGTTCTTCGATTTCGACATCTTCTCGATGCCGCCGAGCACGACCGGCTGGCCGTCGGCGTTCAGCGTCGCGCCGACCGGGCGGCCCTTGTCGTCGTGCGTGACGGTCACGTCGGCCGGGTTGTACCAGGTCTTCTTGCCCGCCGCGTCCTCGCGATAGTACGTCTCGTTCAGCACCATGCCCTGCGTGAGCAGGTTCTTCGCCGGCTCGCCGAACTTCACGAGGCCGAGGTCGCGCATCACCTTCGTCCAGAAGCGCGAATACAGCAGGTGCAGGATCGCGTGCTCGATGCCGCCGATGTACTGGTCCATCGGCATCCAGTAGTCGGTGCGCGCGTCGACCATCGTCTCGGCGTCCGGCGCCGTGTAGCGCGAGAAGTACCACGACGAATCGACGAAGGTGTCCATCGTGTCGGTTTCGCGCTTCGCGGCCGCGCCGCACTTCGGACACGTGCAGTTCAGGAACGCTTCGGACTTTGCGAGCGGGTTGCCCGAGCCGTCCGGCACGAGGTCTTCCGGCAGCACGACGGGCAGGTCCTGTTCCGGCACCGGCACGTCGCCGCACAACGGGCAGTGGATGATCGGGATCGGCGTGCCCCAGTAGCGCTGGCGCGAAATGCCCCAGTCGCGCAGACGCCACGTGACCTGCTTGTCGCCGAAGCCGCCCGCCTTCAGGTCGGCCGCGACCGCATCGACGGCCGCCGCGTAGCCGAGGCCGTCGTACTTGCCGCTGTTGATGCAGACCGCGATGTCCTTGTCGCCGTACCACTCCTGCCAGGCGTCGAGCGAGTACGTATGGCCTTCGGCCGCGATCACCTGCTTGATCGGCAGGCCGTACTTCTTCGCGAACGCGAAGTCGCGTTCGTCATGGCCCGGCACACCCATCACGGCGCCCTCGCCGTAGCTCATCAGCACGTAGTTGCCGATCCACACCTCGACCGGCTCGCCCGTCAGCGGATGCGTGACCGAGAAGCCGGTCGCGACGCCCTTCTTCTCCATCGTCGCCATGTCGGCCTCGGCGACGCCGCCGCGCTTGCATTCGTCGATGAACGCCTGCAGCTCGGGCTTGCCCTGCGCGAGGCGCGTGGCGAGCGGATGCTCGGCCGCGATCGCACAGAACGTGACGCCCATGATCGTGTCGGCGCGCGTCGTGAACACGCGCAGCAGCTGCTTCTCGCCGTCGAGTTCGTACGGGAAGCCGAAGTTCACGCCGAAGCTCTTGCCGATCCAGTTCTGCTGCATGATCTTCACGCGCTCGGGCCAGCCGAGGCCGTCGAGGTCGTTCAGCAGCTCGTCCGCGTACTGCGTGATGCGCAGGTAGTACATCGGGATTTCGCGCTTCTCGACGAGCGCGCCCGAGCGCCAGCCGCGGCCGTCGATCACCTGCTCGTTCGCGAGCACGGTCTGGTCGACCGGATCCCAGTTCACGGTTCCCGTCTTCTTGTATGCGATGCCCTTCTCGAGCATCTTCAGGAACAGCCACTGGTTCCACTTGTAGTAGTCGGGCTTGCAGGTCGCGATCTCGCGCGACCAGTCGATCGCGAGGCCCATCGACTGCATCTGGCCCTTCATGTAGTCGATGTTGTCGTAGGTCCACTTCGCGGGCGGCACGCCGTTGGCCATCGCGGCGTTCTCCGCGGGCATCCCGAACGCGTCCCAGCCCATCGGCATCAGCACGTTGTAGCCGTTCATCCGCAGATAGCGGTACATCACGTCGTTGATCGTGTAGTTGCGCACGTGACCCATGTGCAGCTTGCCGGACGGATACGGCAGCATCGACACGCAGTAGAACTTCGGCTTCTGCGCGTCTTCCTGCGTCTTGTAGGCATCGGCTGCGCGCCAGTCGCCCTGGGCGGCGGCTTCGACGTCGGCGGGTACGTATCTCTCGTGCATGGTGTGGTTCGGACTAGGCTTTATGCGACGCGACGGCTCGCGCGCGGAGTGGATCGAAAATCGTGCTTGCCCGGCGCAGGAACAGGCGGGCCGTGCCGGGCCCGGCCGCCGGCGCCCGGTGCATCGCCGGAACGCCCACGCGGGCTCCGGATGACCAGGACAATCCTGCCGACCGGGAAAAACGTCGATTATACCGCCCGCGCCGGCGCGTAAGGCCGGTGTCGCGGGCATCGCGCATCGCGGCCGCGACGGCCACGAGCGCTGCGGGCGGCGTCAGTGCGCGGCCGGCGCA
>NZ_KV786909.1:0-19541 GCF_001806955.1 Burkholderia sp. HMSC10F09 | reverse complement strand
GGCTTCGGTGCGGCGGGCGGCGATGTGTCGTCGGGCGCGCTCGATGCAGCGGCGCTCGCGCCGGTCGAGGCGGAAGGTCCGGTGTGCACGATGCGTCCTGGCGACCCCGGCTTCGACGAATGCGAAGCGTGCCAGTAACGCTGCACGCCTGAGTCGAAGAGACTGCGGGCGGCGCGCGCGACGAGCGATCCAGGTTGAAGTGCGCGCCGCTCTCTACTAAAAAAATGATAAGGAATCTGTAACGCGACATCTGCGTTGCAGGCAACGACGAACGATCGAGACATCCCCGACGACGTCACGTTTCGATCAGCGTTCGATGCGTCGAGCGCACCTCGCAAACGATGTGCGACACAGGTCGCGCACTGCATGACCGACGATGCGTTGCTCAAAGTGTTGTATCGAGGTCGCAACGCGAATCGAAAAAAGGATTTTTCGTGAGCGAACCCTTTTATCGCTCAGGAAAAGATGGTACAAACCGTTCTAAATTGATGGTGAGAATTTATGCTCAACTGGGATGACGAGATGACCGCCGTAACTCCCGCGAGCGGAGCGCAGCAAAACGCGATGCGCACCTCCGCGGGGACGGCTGTCGGAATGCAGGCTGCGTCGCCTGCCGCCCATCAGGTCCGTGACATTTTCGAAGGCGATCTTGCGGTGCCGCCGCAAGCATCGGCTGTTCCCGCCGGCGGTTCCGAAGCGCGGGTCAATGTCGCCGACAAGCGCATCATCAACGGCCAGACTGACGTCAATCAGCTGGTGCCGTTCAAGTACAAGTGGGCGTGGGAGAAGTATCTGGCCGGTTGCGCGAACCACTGGATGCCGCAGGAAATCAACATGTCCCGCGACATCGCGCTGTGGAAGGATCCGAACGGACTGACCGAAGACGAGCGCCGCATCGTCAAGCGCAACCTCGGCTTCTTCGTCACGGCCGACTCGCTCGCCGCGAACAACATCGTGCTCGGCACGTACCGCCACATCACCGCACCGGAGTGCCGCCAGTTCCTGCTGCGCCAGGCATTCGAAGAGGCGATCCACACGCACGCGTATCAATACATCGTCGAGTCGCTCGGGCTCGACGAAGGCGAGATCTTCAACGCGTACCACGAAGTCCCGTCGATCCGCGCGAAAGACGAATTCCTGATCCCGTTCATCCATACGCTGACGGACCCGGCCTTCAAGACCGGCACGCTCGAAGCGGATCAGAAGCTGCTGAAGTCGCTGATCGTGTTCGCCTGCATCATGGAAGGCCTGTTCTTCTATGTCGGGTTCACGCAGATCCTCGCGCTCGGCCGCCAGAACAAGATGACGGGTGCTGCGGAGCAATATCAGTACATCCTGCGCGACGAGTCGATGCACTGCAATTTCGGCATCGATCTGATCAACCAGATCAAGCTCGAAAACCCGCACCTGTGGACGGCCGAGTTCCGTGCGGAGATCCGCGAGCTGTTCAAGCAGGCTGTCGAACTCGAATACCGTTACGCCGAGGACACGATGCCGCGCGGCGTGCTGGGCCTGAACGCGTCGATGTTCAAGAGCTATCTGCGCTTCATCTGCAACCGTCGTTGCCAGCAGATCGGCCTCGATCCGCTGTTCCCGAACGAGGAAAACCCGTTCCCGTGGATGAGCGAGATGATCGACCTGAAGAAGGAACGCAACTTCTTCGAGACGCGTGTGATCGAGTATCAGACGGGAGGCGCGCTGTCCTGGGAGTAACCCGCAGCAGCGAACCCGTCACATGATGGAGCAGCCGGCGGCCTCTCGGCGCCGGCCCAAGGTTTAGGAGCAAGAACGCCTGATGCAAAGCATGCCCGGTGCCTTAAAGGCCCAACGACACGACAGGCACTTTGCGAACCCTTCAGTGGGATGGGCAAACTTCCCTCCGGAAAAAGCGGACGGCCGTGTGGTCGTTCGCTTGATCAAGCGATTAGGGGCAGCGGCGCGACGTGTGCCGGCTGCCGACTTGATTTGGCGCGCGAAGCCGGGTGGCTTCGCGCGCCATACCGTATTCATTAGCGTAAGCGTGCGGTATCCGCGTACGCCGATGAATAGCCCGCTTCGAAGCGCACGTGCTGAACAGCGTCCGCGGGAAGCGGGTTTTGACGAAGGGTGTAGTTTGAACTGACTCTCATCTGAACCTGAAGGAGAACAACATGGCTACTGCCAAGAAGAAACCGGCTGCCAAGAAGGCTGCTGCGAAGAAGACCGTTGCGAAGAAGGCTGCAGCACCGGCGAAGAAGGCCGCTGCAGTGAAGAAGGTTGCAGCCAAGAAGGTCGCGGTGAAGAAGGTTGCCGCGAAGAAGGCAGCGCCGGCGAAGAAGGCCGCTGCCAAGAAGGTTGCAGCGAAGAAGGCAGCACCGGCGAAGAAGACCGCTGCGAAGAAGGTCGCAACGAAGAAGGTTGCAGCCAAGAAGGTCGCGACGAAGAAGGTCGCCGCGAAGAAGGCGGCACCGGCGAAGAAGGCCGCAGCGAAGAAGGTTGCAGCCAAGAAGGTCGCGACGAAGAAGGTAGCGGCGAAGAAGGCCGCACCGGCGAAGAAGGCTGCTGCCAAGAAGGCGGCACCGGCGAAGAAGGCTGCAGCGAAGAAGGCTGCGCCCGCGAAGAAGGCCGCGCCGGCGAAGAAGGCTGCTGCGCCGAAGAAGGCTGTGGTGAAGAAGGCCGCACCGGCAACGACGGCATCGACGGCATCGGTCGCACCGGCATCGGGCGTGAAGACGGCGCTCAACCCGGCAGCGGCATGGCCGTTCCCGACCGGCAGCCGTCCGTAATCGCGGTTGACGAGCACCACCCGGACACCTCTGTCGTGTCCGTGGGTTGAGTAGCGCTACTCAATCGGTCCCGCCATCTGGTTCAGGTGGCGGGATTTTTTTCGTCCGCGTTTTCATCCGTGTGCGGCGCCCGTCGCGTACGGACGAAAAAAAACGTATGTGCAGCCTCGCACATGCGTTCGACCGCGGCTCGCGCCGCGCGCTGAGGTACTCGTTAGTGCGTGACGCGCGTGACGCCGCCGCTCGACAACAGACGCACGCGTTCGCCGGCACGGAACACTTCGCCGGTCGCGGCCTGCGTGATCGAGCGCAGATCGCCGTTGTCGAGGCGCACCGTGATTTCGACGCCGTTCGCGGTGCTCATGTTTTCGCCGATCGCATTGCCCGCGACCGCGCCCGCGAGGCCGCCTGCGATGGCCGTCAGGATCGACCCCCGGCCGCCGCCGATCGCGCTGCCGGCCACGGCGCCGAGCGCGCCGCCGCCGAGCGTGCCGATCGCGCTGCCGCCGCCGTCGGACTGGATGCGCACCGCGCGAACGCTTTCGACGGTGCCCATGCGGACCGTCTGTTCGCGCTGCGCCTGGCCGACGCTATAGACGTCCGCCGAGCCGGGCGGCGTGAAGCAGCCGGCGAGCGTCACCGTGGCGGTGACCATGGCCGCGAGCGTGAGGGTTTTTTTCGTCAGCATCTTTGCTCTCCAACAATATTCATTTGAGACTGTAACCGAACGCAGCCTCGAAGCGCGCGTCGATTTCGGCGCGCGTCAATGCGTAAGTCTGGGGCCCCTGGTAAGCGATCTTCAGCGAGCCCATCAGGCTTGCGAGGCGGCCCGTGGTTGCCCAGTCGAGGCCGTTTTCGATCCCGTAGAGAAGCCCGCCCCGGAAGGCATCGCCGCAGCCGGTCGGGTCGACGACGCGCTCCGCGCGCACGACGGGAATCTGTTCTTCGCCGTTTTTGTGAAGAATGGTAGAGCCGTGCTCGCCGCGCGTGATGATCAACGCCTGAACCCGGCTGGCGATTTCCTGTTCGGACCAGCCCGTCTTGTCGCTGACAAGCTTGCCTTCGTAGTCGTTGACTGCGACGAACGTCGCGAGTTCAATGATGCGGCGCAGCGTCGCGCCGTCGAACAGCGGCAGGCCCTGGCCCGGATCGAAGATGAACGGGATCCCGGCCTTCGCGAACTGCTCGGCGTGCTGGACCATCCCGTCGAAGCCGTCCGGTGCGACGATGCCGAGCTTCACGCCCGGCACTTCGTCCGCGCGGTTCAGGTGCGACAGCATCATCGCGCCCGGGTGGAAAGCCGTGATCTGGTTGTTGTCGAGATCGGTCGTGATCATCGCCTGCGCGGTATGCGCATCGGGCACCACGCGCACGTTCGCCTTCGACAGGCCGAGGCTGTCGAGCCGCTCGAGATAGCGATCGGCATCGTTCGCGCCGACCGTCGCCATGATGCGCGCGTCGCCGCCGAGCATGTGCAGCGCGTAGGCGATATTGCCCGCGCAGCCGCCGAATTCGCGTCGCATCGTCGGCACGAGGAAGCTCACGTTCAGCAGGTGAACCTGGTCGGGCAGGATGTGCTCGCGAAACCGGCCCTCGAAAGTCATGATGTTGTCGTAGGCGAGCGAGCCGCAAATCAGCGTAGTCAAGGCGTGCGTTCCTGTAGAGAGCAAAGGGAGGCGGCCGCCCGGCCGGCGCGGGCCGGGCGGCGGCGGATTACTTCAGTGCGGCGAGCGCTGCGTCGTAGTTCGGCTCGTCCTTGATCTCGCTGACGAGTTGCGCGTGGATCACCTTGTCCTGCGCGTCGAGCACGACAACCGCGCGCGCCGTCAGGCCGTTCAGCGGGCCGCTCGTCACGTCGACGCCGTATGCGTTCGCGAATGCGCGGCCGGTGCGGAACGTCGACGCCGTCACGACGTTCTCGAGGCCTTCGGTCGTGCAGAAGCGCGATGCCGCGAACGGCAGGTCGGCCGACACGACGATCACGACCGTGTTGTCCAGCGACGACGCGGCTTCGTTGAACTTGCGGGTCGACGTCGCGCAGGTCGGCGTGTCGAGGCTCGGCACGATGTTCAGCACCTTGCGCTTGCCGGCGAAGCTGGCGAGCGTCAGATCGGCGAGGTCCTTGCCGACCAGCTTGAAGTCGGGGGCCTGCGAACCGACGGTCGGGAACGTGCCGGCGAGATCGATCGGGTTGCCACCCAGCGTAACTTTGCTCATGTTCGTGCTCCGAAATAGCGCGCCGCTCGGGCGCGCGGGTTGAGACGGGCGCGCGTGCGCGCGCCGCGGTGCGTCACGGATAGAAGATCTGGACGCGGAAATTCGATGCGGGTGCGCCGTTCGTGTCGAGGCGGACGATCATCGTCTGCGTCGTGCCGGGCGGCAGCCCGGCGTCGATCGGCGTACCGGGGCGCACGTACTCGCGCGGCGCGAGCACGCGGCGCACGGTGACGCGATTGCTGTCGTCGAGCAGCGTCAGCTCGAGCGACGGATAGGCGAGCGCGACACGGTAGCGGTTCGTCAGCGGCGCTTTCAGTTCGAGCACGCGCGGGCCGTCGAGCTGGCGCAGATCGGTTGCATCGAGCCGCAGCCCGTCGATCGCGCGCGGCGGCGCGACCGTGCAGCCGAGCGGCGCGCACAGTTGGCGGAACCAGCCTTGCGCCGCCGGCCAATGAATCATCAGCGGTTCGCGCTGCCACCACGCGAGCTGCGCGACGAGCAGCACCGCGAGCGCGGCTGCGACGAGCCCGCCCACGAAGCCGCCGAGCACCCCGCGACGCTGCGGCTCGCGCGCTTCGCGTGTGACCGCGAACGGCGGATGATCGTCGTCGGACGGCACCGCGGCGAACGGTTCGTCGGCCGGTGCGCGCGTATTGGCGGTAGCGAAGGCCGCTGTCGCCGGTGCCGTTGCGGCTGCGAAACGCGGCTCGCGCGGTGCGTCGATATCGTCCGGCACGGCGAAGTGCGGCGGGCGGGGCGGTTCGTCGGCGTCGTTGCCGGCGTCGGTCGGCACGGGCGCGATGAAGCGCGGTTCGCGTGCGTCGGTGTCGGCAGAGGGCGGGAAGGGCGGCACCGCCGCGGGGGCGTCGGCGGATGCAGTGAGCGGCGGCAGCGTTGCGTCGGTTTCGGTCGATGCAGCGGATGCCGCAATTGGCGGCAACGCAGCGTCCGTTTCGTGCGGCGAAGTAGAGGAAGCCGAGAGCGGGTCGTGCGCATCGCCGGCACGCGACGCAGCGCCGGATTCACGCGCGTGCGGCGTCCGCTCGGGCGTGCCTGTCAGACGAACGACGCCCGCCTCGATCGACGGCAGCGCGACCGGCACCAGCGGTTCGATCCGGACCGTTTTCCCGTTGTGCTGCAACGCCGGATCGATGCTGCCGTCGAGCCACGGCGCCCACATGTCCCAGCCTTCGGGCTTGTAGTCGGCGCTTGGCGGCACGTCGCGCGGCGCATCGGCGAACAGCCGCGGCGGTGCGTCTGCATGCGCGGCATTGCCGGCATCGTCGATATCGCGAAGGTTCGTCGGCCGCTCGGCGTCGCTCGGCTTCAGCTCGGGCGACGTCGGCTCGGAGGCGGGCGATGCGGGCGGCTGCGCGTGCTCGGGCACGAGCGATTGCGCGGCATTGAAGACTTGCCGGCAGTGTCCGCAACGCACGAGCCCTTGATGCAGCGACAGCTGTTCCGGCTGCAGCCGGAAGACGGTTTCGCAATGAGGGCAGCGCGTCGCAAGAAACATGTCGAGCCGGGCGGCCTGCTGGCCAGAGTGAAGGACAGCGCTATTCTAATGGCTTTCCCGCCGCGTTCCGGCGAGGCAGACCCAACCTTCGTGTTCGCGCCAGACCGAGATGTCGACGTAACGCGCATACACGGCCGCGACTTCGTCGGCCTGACGCGCGAGCACGCCCGACAGCGCGATGCGCCCGCCCGGTTTCACTTTCGAAGCGAGCATCGACGCCATCAGCTTCAGCGGATTCGACAGGATGTTCGCGACGACGATGTCGAACTCGCCGGCCGGGCACGCGTCCGGCAGCCCGTACGTGACTTCCGCGCGGTTGCGTTCGCTGTTCTGACGCGCCGATTCGACGGCTTGCGGATCGATGTCGATGCCGACGACGGGGTTCGCCCCGCATTTCTTCGCGAGGATCGCGAGGATGCCCGAGCCGCAGCCATAATCGAGCACCGACTGGCCCGGCTGCACCGACTGCTCGAGCCATTCCATGCACAGGCGCGTGGTCGGGTGACTGCCCGTGCCGAACGCGAGGCCCGGATCGAGCTCGAGCACGAGCGCGTCGGGATCGGGGGCGTCGTGCCACGACGGCACGACCCAGATCCGTTCGCCGATCGGGATCGGCTCGAACTGCGACTGCGTGAGCCGCACCCAGTCCTGTTCCTCGACTTCGCGCACGTCGAACGTCGGCGTGGCATCGAGGCCGATCTCGTTCGCGGCGGCCGCGAGCAGCACGGCCGGCTCGTGGTCGGGCGACAGCAGCGCGATCACGCGCGAGTGCTGCCACGCGGTGCGCTCCGGCACGAGGCCCGGCTCGCCGAAGAGCGGCTGTTCGTCGGGCGTGTCGGCATCGGCATCTTCGACCGATACCGACAGCGCGCCGAGTTCGAGCAGCGCGTCGGACAGCGCCTCCGCGTGCTCGCGGGCCAGTTCGACGACGAGTTCGCGATAGCTCATGCTTACGCTTCTTCCGGTGCGACGGCCTGCTTCTGCGCGAGCCGGTTTTCGAGGTAGTGGATGCTCGTGCCGCCTTCGACGAACTTCGAGTCGATCATCAGTTCGCGATGCAGCGGGATGTTCGTCTGGATGCCTTCGACGACCATCTCCGACAGCGCGATGCGCATGCGGCGGATCGCCTGCTCGCGCGTCGCGCCGTAGGTGATCAGCTTGCCGATCATCGAATCGTAGTTCGGCGGCACGAAATAGCCATTGTAGGCGTGCGAATCGACGCGCACGCCGGGGCCGCCCGGCGTATGCCACGACGTGATCCGGCCCGGCGACGGCGTGAACTTGAACGGATCTTCGGCGTTGATCCGGCATTCGATCGCGTGGCCGCGGAACTGGATGTCGCGCTGGCGCAGCGTCAGCTTCTCGCCGGCCGCGATGCGGATCTGCTCCTGCACGATGTCGACGCCGGTGATCATTTCCGAGACCGGGTGCTCGACCTGCACGCGCGTGTTCATTTCGATGAAGTAGAACTCGCCGTTTTCGTACAGGAATTCGAACGTGCCGGCGCCGAGGTAGCCCATCTTCTTGCACGCGTCCGCGCAGCGATCGCCGATGCGGTCGATCAGACGGCGCGGAATGCCGGGCGCCGGCGCTTCCTCGATCACCTTCTGGTGGCGGCGCTGCATCGAGCAGTCGCGCTCGCCGAGCCAGATCGCGTTCTTGTGCGCGTCCGACAGCACCTGGATCTCGATGTGGCGCGGGTTCTCGAGGAACTTCTCCATGTAGACCTGCGGGTTGCCGAACGCACGGCCGGCTTCCTCGCGGGTCATGTTCACCGCGTTGACGAGCGCAGCTTCGGTGTGCACGACACGCATCCCGCGACCGCCGCCGCCGCCTGCGGCCTTGATGATCACCGGATAGCCGATCGCGCGCGCAATCTTCACGATCTCCTTCGGATCGTCCGGCAACGCGCCTTCCGAGCCCGGCACGCACGGCACGCCGGTCTTGATCATGGTCTGTTTCGCGGTGACCTTGTCGCCCATCAGGCGGATCGTTTCCGGACGCGGGCCGATGAACGTGAAGCCCGACTGTTCGACGCGTTCGGCGAAGTCGGCGTTCTCGGACAGGAAGCCGTAGCCGGGGTGGATCGCTTCGGCGTCGGTGACTTCCGCGGCGCTGATCAGCGCCGGCATGTTCAGGTAGCTCAGGTTCGACGGGGCCGGGCCGATACAGACGGCCTCGTCCGCGAGGCGCACGTACTTGGCTTCCTTGTCGGCTTCCGAGTAGACGACCACCGTCTTGACGCCCAGCTCGCGGCACGCGCGCTGAATGCGCAGCGCGATTTCACCGCGGTTGGCAATGAGGATTTTTTCAAACATAGCGAGTATTCGTCTCTTCGAGGGGCGCGCGAACGGCGCCTGGAGAGCATCGGCGGCGCGCGGCCGGATGGCCGCGCGGCGGGCTTAGCCGATCACGAAAAGCGGCTGGCCGTATTCGACGGCCTGGCCGTTCTCGACGAGGATTTCCTTGATCACGCCGGCCTTGTCCGACTCGATCTCGTTGAGCAGCTTCATCGCTTCGATGATGCAGAGCGTCTGGCCTTCCTTGACCGAGTCGCCGACCTGCACGAACGGGTCCGCGCCCGGCGACGGCGCACGATAGAACGTGCCGACCATCGGCGAGGTCACGACGTGACCCTGCGGAGCGGCCGGTGCCGGTGCAGCTGCCGCGGCGGCTGCAGGCGCGGCGGCCGACGCTTCGCCCGACGTCGGCGCGGCCGATGCGGCGACGCTGACCTGCGGGGCAAACCCGCCCGTCGGCTGCACGTAAACCGGCGGCGCGTTCTTGACGATACGCACCTTGCCTTCGCCTTCCGTCACTTCGAGCTCGGAGATGCCCGATTCGGAGACGAGGTCGATCAGAGTTTTCAGCTTACGAAGATCCATCGGGAATTCCCCTTTCAATACGTGAAAGCGCCGGTTGAGCCCGGCGCTGAATCCAGATCGCGGAATCAGCCGCGCGACGCGCCTTGCAGCTTGTCCAGCGCGTACTCGAGCGCGTACAGATAGCCTTTCCAGCCCAGCCCGCAGATCACGCCTTCGGCCTGGTCGGAAAAGTAGGAGTGGTGCCTGAACGCTTCGCGGCGATGCACGTTCGACAGATGTACCTCGACGAACGGAATGCCGACGCCGGCGAGCGCATCCCGGATCGCGACGCTCGTGTGCGTATACGCCGCCGGGTTGATCAGGATGAAATCGGTCTGTTCCTCCCGCGCGGCCTGGATGCGGTCGACGAGCGCGCCTTCGTGGTTGCTCTGGAACGACGACAGTTCGGCTCCCGCTTCCTGCGCACGCGCGGCCAGCGCCTGATCGATCTGCGCCAGCGTGACGCGGCCGTACACCTCCGGTTCCCGGGTGCCGAGAAGGTTCAGGTTAGGGCCGTGCAGCACCAGCAATCGTGTCATGGTCGCTTCTAATTCTGCGGAATTGCGCGCACTTTAGCGCTATTTAGAGAAATTTGTCTAGTTTTGCCGAATGGCCGCGCGCGCCGGCCCTGTAATAATTACCGGCGTCAATGCAAAGTGTCGGCGAATTCGCGCGAAACTGCCGCGATCGATGCGCGAACCGCAGTCAACTTGCACATCGCGATTCGGACGCGTCACAACGCGTCGAGCGTCTTTTTCAGCTCCGCAGGTTGGATTTGTCCCAATTTTGTCTCGCGGATCTTGCCCGTGGCGTCGATGACGACCGTAAAGGGCAGAGCGCCGGCCGTGTTCCCGAAATTACGGGCCAGATCCGCGCCCGCATAGCCGCTGACGAACACCGGGTAGTCGACCTTCACCCTCTGCAGGAAGTTCTTCACGTTCTGCTCTGAATCGACGCCGATCCCGACGAAACGGATGCCCTTCTGCCCATATTGATGCGACAGCGCGACGAGTTCGGGCATCTCCTCGACGCACGGGCCGCACCACGAGGCCCAGAAATTCACGACGACCTTCTGGCCCTTGAAGGCCGCCAGCGTCGCGGGCTTGCCGTCGACGCCCGTGAGCGATGCGGCCCACAGCTGCTCGACCGGATTGCCCTGCGCGGCCGCGGCGACGGCGACGCCGTCGTCGGTGCTGCCGTGGAACCAGCGGCCGGCGGCGATCCCGCCGGCGACGGCGGCGGCCGCGACCACCGCGAGCGCCAGCATGCGTTTCATCATCATCGTTCAATCATTTCGGTTCGGAAGGCGCGGTTCCCGCGCCGACGAGCGCGCGCAGCGCGGCGGCGTCCGCGCGCGCGACACGGCCGCGCGCGTCGGCCTTGACCGCGCCGCGCAGGTCGTCGCTCGCGTAGAGCGCGACGTGGATGCCGATCGCGTCCATGTCGCGCCGCGGGCGCCACAGGAAGCTCAGCGTCTCGACGTCGCCGCGGCCCGCGAAATGCCGCGTCTCGGAGACGTCGTACTGCACGTTCTGATTCAGCAGGTAGATCGCGACGTCCTTCGGGTTGTCGGTGAAGGTCTGCAAATGAATGTCCGAATGTGCGTTCGCGGTGCCGTTCAGCACGGCGCCCGTCACGTACGGATTGAATTCGGCGAGCCGGCGCATCCAGTCGAGCGCGATTTCGCGCAGGCGCCGCAGCTCGTCCGGCTGCGTATCGCTCTGGAACAGCGCCAGGTATTCGCGCAGTTCTTCCTCGATCAGGTCGTTATCGGGCAGCCATTCGCCAGCCACGCGCGTGTCGCCGAGCAACTGGCGCGCGGCCTTGCGCTTGGCGCCGGCATAGTCGAGACCGTCCTCCGCGATCAGGCGCGCGGCGGACTGGGCGATTTCCTCGCGGACGCGCCGCGGATCGACAAGGGGTTTGCGAGACATGATCCGGCAATCATACTCGATCGCCGCGGCGCCCGACCGCGCTGCGGCCGCCCGCCGCGCGGCGCGTACCGCTGTGTGCCGCCGTGCGGCGCCGTGCGCGCCGGCCGGCGGTGCGCACGGGGCGTCAGTTACAATGACGCTCTTTGCGTCGCCTCGGCACGCGCGCGGCCGGCCACGCGGCCCGTGCGGCGCGACGCAGACCATCCTTTCCGAATCGACGGCGCCCGGCGGCGCGAAAGCATTCATCTATGCACATCCACATTCTCGGCATCTGCGGCACCTTCATGGGCGGTCTCGCCGTACTCGCGCGCGCGGCGGGGCATACGGTGACGGGTTGCGACGCGGGCGTCTATCCGCCGATGAGCACGCAGCTCGAGGCGCAGGGCATCACGCTGATCGAGGGCTACGGCGCCGACCAGATCGACCTGAAGCCGGATCTCTTCGTGATCGGCAACGTCGTCACGCGCGGCAATCCGCTGATGGAGGCGATCCTCGACCGCGGGCTGCCGTACGTGTCGGGCCCGCAATGGCTCGGCGAGCACGTGCTCGCCGGCAAGTGGGTGCTCGCGGTCGCGGGCACGCACGGCAAGACCACGACGTCGTCGATGCTCGCGTGGCTGCTCGAGGACGCCGGGCTCGCCCCCGGTTTCCTGATCGGCGGCGTGCCGTTGAACTTCGGCGTGTCGGCGCGGCTTACCGATTCGAGCTTCTTCGTGATCGAGGCCGACGAATACGACACCGCATTCTTCGACAAGCGCTCCAAGTTCGTCCACTACCGGCCGCGCACCGCGGTGCTGAACAATCTCGAATTCGATCACGCCGACATCTTCCCCGATCTCGCCGCGATCGAGACGCAATTCCATCATCTCGTGCGCACCGTGCCGGGCGTCGGCCGGATCGTCACGAACGGCCGCTCGGATGCGCTCGAGCGCGTGCTCGCGCGCGGCTGCTGGAGCGAAGTCGAGCGCTTCGGCGTCGATGGCGGCTGGCAGGCGCTGCCGGCCGAGGACGGCGTGCCGGTCGACGAGCGCTTCGCGGTCTATTCGCACGCGGAGCGTGTCGGCGAAGTCGCATGGCAGGTGCAGGGCGAGCACAACCGCATGAACGCGCTCGCGGCGATCGCCGCCGCGCGCCACGTCGGGGTGCCGCCGGCCCAGGCCGCCGCGTCGCTCGCGTCGTTTCGCAACGTGAAGCGCCGCATGGAGGTGCGCGGCAGCGTCGACGGCGTGACCGTCTACGACGACTTCGCACACCATCCGACCGCGATCGAAACCACGATCGCCGGGCTTCGCGCACGCATCGGCCGTCAAAACAGCCGCATTCTCGCAGTGCTCGAGCCACGCTCGAACACGATGAAGCTCGGCGTGATGAAGGCGCAGCTGCCGGCGAGCCTCGCCGATGCCGATCTCGTGTTCGGCTACGGCGCGCCGAGCGGCCGCGACGCGCTGGGCTGGAATCTCGGCGACGCGCTTTCGCCGCTCGGCGACAAGGCGCGCGCGTTCGACGATCTCCATCTGCTCGTGAAGGCCGTCGCGGAAGCGGCGCGTCCCGGCGACCACGTGCTCGTGATGAGCAACGGCGGCTTCGGCGGCGTGCATCAGAAGCTGCTCGACGCGCTCGGGAGCCGCGCGTGATCCTCTATCTGCACGGTTTCCGGTCGTCGCCCGCGTCGCAGAAGTCGCGGCTGCTCGCCGCACGGATGGCCGAGCTCGGGCGGCTGGACGAATGGCGCTGTCCGTCGCTGTCGGTGTCGCCGCTCGACGCGATCGCGCTCGCCGAAGCCGAAATGGCAGGCGCGCGCGACGTGACCGTGATCGGCAGCTCGCTCGGCGGCTATTACGCGACGTGGCTCGCGGAAAAGCACGGCTGGAAGGCCGTGCTGCTGAACCCGGCGATCGTGCCGCAGCGCGATCTCGAACAGTATCTCGGCGAACAGCCGCTGTATCACGGCGGTGGCACGATCGTCGTCGAACGCCGCCATCTGCAGGAGCTCGACGCGTTGCGCGTGCCGGCGATCACGCGTCCCGAGCGCTACTATCTGTTCGCGGCGACGGGCGACGAAGTGCTCGACTACCGCGAGATGCTCGCCCACTACCGCGGCGCGAAAACGCGCGTGATCGAGGGCAGCGATCACGGCATCAGCGAATTTGCCGACTATGTCGACGACGTTCTCGCGTTTTGCGACGAAAAAGCGACATGAACCGGCCGTGAGCCGGTCGAATTCCCCAACATCATGCGGCGCCGTCTGCGCGGCGTCCGGCAGTCTGAACGAGAGTACTGAGTGAACGTTTTCTTCGAGGAATCGGGCAGTTTCAAGGCGGGCAGCGTGCTGTCGCGCCAGGGCGACGCGTTTCAGGTCGAGTTGCCCGGCGGGCGGCGCGCGAAAGTGCGCGCGAAGGACGTGCTGATCGAATTCGAGAAGCCGGCCGCGAGCGAGCTGATGCAGGAGGCCGATGCGGCCGCGCAGCAGATCGACCTGGATTTCCTGTGGGAATGCGCGCCGGCCGAGGAATTCGCATATACGGCGCTCGCCGAAGAGTACTTCGGTGCGACGTACGGCCCGGTCGAACGCGCGGCGCTGGTGCTGCGGCTGCACGGCGCGCCCGTCTACTTCCGCCGCAAGGGGCGCGGCCAGTATCAGCGCGCGCCCGAAGAGCAGCTGAAGATGGCGCTCGCGTCGCTCGAGCGCAAGCGCCAGCAGGCCCTCGTTCAGGCCCAGTACGAAGAGGAGCTGAAGGCCGGCAAGCTGCCGGACGCATTCGCCGGCAAGGTGCTCGGCCTGCTCACGCGCCCCGACAAGAACTCGATCGAATACAAGGCGCTCGAGGCGGCGGCCGGCGCGCGCGGCGTGTCGCCCGCGCGGCTGATGCTCGATTGCGGCGGGATCGCGTCGGCGCGGGCGCTGCACGAAGCGCGCTTTCTCGCGGAATTCTTCCCGCACGGCACCGGCTTTCCGCCCGTCACCGTCGGCAGCCTGCCCGACGACCTGCCGCGCGCGGACGTGCAGGCGTTCTCGATCGACGACATCACGACGACCGAAATCGACGACGCGTTCTCGGTCGAGCATCTGTCCGACGGCCGCGTGCGGGTCGGCGTGCACATCGCGGCGCCGGCGCTCGGCATCGTGCGCGGCGACGCGGTCGACGCGATCGCGCGGGCGCGCCTGTCGACCGTCTATATGCCGGGCGACAAGATCACGATGCTGCCGGACGACGTCGTCGACGTCTTCACGCTGAAAGAGGGCGACTATCGCCCGGCGCTGTCGCTCTACATCATCGTCAATCGCGAGACGCAGGACATCGTCGCGAGCGAGACGCGCGCCGAGCTCGTGTTCGTGAAGAGCAATCTGCGCCACAACACGCTCGACGAACTCGTGACCGAAGAATCGCTCGCGGCCGGCACCGGCGACTATCCGCACAAGGACGACATCGCGGTGCTGTGGCCGCTCGCGCAGGCGCTGTTCGAGAAACGCCAGGTCGCGCGCGCGGGTTACGGGCTGAAGCGCGAAGTACAGCGCAATACCGACTACAACTTCTACGTCGAAGGCGAGCACGTGACGATCACGCCGCGCCGCCGCGGCTCGCCGCTCGACCTGATCGTGTCGGAGCTCGCGATCCTCGCGAATTCGACCTGGGGCGCGTTCCTGCACGACCACACGGTGCCGGGCATCTACCGGACGCAGCGCGGCTTCGGCGCGCCGGGTCCGAAGCGCACGCGGATGCAGACGACGGCCGCGCCGCACGAAGGGCTCGGCGTCGCGCAGTATGCATGGAGCACGTCGCCGCTGCGCCGCTACGTCGACCTCGTCAACCAGTGGCAGCTGCTCGCCTGCGTGCAGCACGGCGTGACCGCGAAGCTGGCCGCGCCGTTCAAGCCGAAGGACGCCGATCTGTACGCGGTCGTACAGGGATTCGACGATACCTACACGGCCTACGCGGATCATCAACGGCGGATGGAGTATTTCTGGTGCCTGCGCTGGCTCGCGCAGGAGCAGAAGAAGCAGGTCGTCGCGACCGTCGTGAAGGGCGACCTCGTGCGCCTCGAGGAAATCCCGCTGCTGCTGCACGTGCCGGCACTCGGCGTCCATGCGCGCGGCACGCGCGTGCTGCTCGAGGTAATGGCGCTCGACGAGCTGACGATCGAGGCGTCGGTGCGGCTGCTGCACGTGCTCGACGCGCCGGTCGTCACGAGCGGCGACGCGGCCGACGAAGACGACGAAGCCGGCGACGACACGCTGCTCGACGCGCAGGAAGCGTCCGCGCAGACCGAGGCCGAAGCGCTGGCCGAATCGGACGACGCAGCGCCGGGCGCCGATGCCGACGCTGGCGCGTCGCAGCAGGAGCGCGCATCGTGAGCGCGACCGCCCCGACGCGCGGTGCCGACCGCTACGTGGTATTCGGCAATCCGGTGGCGCACAGCAAGTCGCCGTTCATCCACGCGCAGTTCGCCGCGCAGACGGGCGAGGCGATCGACTATACGCACCGGCTCGCGCCGGTCGACGGCTTCGAGGCGGCCGTGCGCGCCTTCATCGCCGAAGGCGGGTGCGGCGCGAACGTGACGGTGCCGTTCAAGCTCGACGCGCATGCGCTCGCCGACACGCTGTCGCCGCGTGCGGCGGCGGCCGGCGCGGTCAATACGCTGCGCTTCGACGCAGACGGCCGCATCTACGGCGACAACACGGACGGCGTCGGCCTCGTGCGCGACATCGAGTCGAACCTCGGCGTGTCGCTCGCGGGCGCGCGCATCCTGCTGCTCGGCGCGGGCGGCGCGGCGCGCGGCGTGGTGCTGCCGATGCTCGACCGTGCGCCGCTGTCGATCACGATCGTGAACCGCACGGCGAGCAAGGCCGAAGCGCTGGTCAGCCAGTTCATGCAGGCCGCGCACGACGCGGGCTGCACGCTCGCGGGCGGTGGGCCCGGCGAAGTACGCGCGCAGCCGTACGACGTGATCGTCAACGCGACGGCCGGCAGCCTCGACGCGGCGCTGCCCGAGTGCGACGCGGCCGCGTTCGGTGCGGGCACGCTCGCGTACGACATGATGTACGGCGCGCAGCCGACCGTGTTCATGCAGCACGCGGCGTCGCTCGGTGCGCGCACGGCGGATGGGCTCGGCATGCTCGTCGAGCAGGCCGCCGAATCGTTCTTCGTGTGGCGCGGCGTGCGCCCGGACGGCGCGCCGGTGCTGGCCGCGCTGCGCCGCGCGCTCGCGGCGAACTGAACGGCGCGAGCGGCACGTGGTAGCGGTGACCGGTACGCAACGCACGCGCGTGACCAGCCCGACGCGCTGGATCGTTTACGTGGGCGCGGTGTTCGCGGCCGCATGGCTCGCGACGCAACTGTTCTACTTCGTGCAGATCGCACTGTGGTCGTTCGTGAATCCCGGTTCGACCGCGTTCATGCGTACCGACGCGTGGTGGCTGTCGCACGACACGCCGCCCGCGCAGATCCAGCATCAGTGGGTGCCGTACGACAAGATCTCGCGCAACCTGAAGCGCGCGATCATCGCGTCCGAGGATGCCACCTTCGCGACCAACAACGGCTACGACGTCGACGCGATTCTGCAGGCGTGGGAGAAGAACAAGGCGCGCGGCCGGATTGTCGCCGGCGGCTCGACGATCACGCAGCAGCTCGCGCGCAACCTGTTCCTGTCGCGCGAGAAGAGCTATATCCGTAAGGGGCAGGAGTTGATCATCACGTGGATGCTCGAAACGCTGCTCGACAAGGAGCGGATCTTCGAGATCTATCTGAACTCGGTCGAATGGGGGCGCGGCGTGTACGGCGCGGAGGCCGCCGCGCGCTATTACTACCGGATCCCGGCGAGCCGCCTCGGTGCGTGGCAGTCCGCGCGCCTCGCGGTCATGCTGCCGAAGCCGCGCTGGTTCGACGCGCACCGCGGCTCCGCGTATCAGGCGCAGCGCGCGGCGATCATCGCGCGCCGGATGGGCGCGGCCGAACTGCCGCAATCGGAGTAGCAGACGTTTGCCGTGACGGCGCCGTCGCCGCATGCCGCTCGTATTGCTCGCCGTCCCTTCATGCCTCGTTTGTGCGCCGCAGCGACCGCGCACGCGGTTCGTTCCACGCCGCTTTCTCTAGATTAAACCGTCTATTTCGCGTTGCTGAGCAATGCGGGTCTTCATGCGCGTACATCGTCGCGTACCGGACGCGATGCACGCGATTTCGCCGCTCCGGCGACGCGCGCACGCGCCGCTGAAAGCGGGACGAAAACAGACGTTTCGGCATTCGAAGCGTGTCTGTAAGGTGTGCGCCGCAACGGCCGCTCGCGCGAATATTTCAAAATTTTTCAATGCTGACACGCTCGCGTATATTGGCCGGCACCGCGGCTTACCCGCCGCGCGCATGAGGTGGGGGGGCGGCCCGACCGGCTGCTCGACATAACAACATCGAGAGAGGGAAGGCAACGATGCCAGCAAGCCAAGCGAAGCTGTGGTGGGGAGTCGTGTTTTCTTCGCTGATCCTGACGGCCTGCAACGACGACGTCACGTCGTCCGTTGCCAGCGCCGGCGATTCAGCGCAGTCCGCCGCGCAGGCGGACAAGCCCTACGCCGATCCGAACAGCTATTCGTCGAATGCGAACGCGTCGCTCGATGCGTCCGCCGCGGTCGAGCAGGCCGCCGTCACGCATCATCAGATCACGCTGAACGGCCAGACGATCCGCTACACGGCCACGGCCGGCCATCTCGTCGCGCGCGATCCGCGCAGCGGCGCACCCGAGGCGTCGTTCTTCTATGTCGCCTACACGGCCGACAACCAGCCCGCCGCGAAACGGCCGGTCACGTTCCTGTACAACGGCGGCCCGGGCTCCGCATCGGTATGGCTGCATCTCGGCTCGTTCGGCCCGAAGCGGATCCAGACCGGCGACCCGAACGCGAACACGTCGACGTTTCCGTTCGTCGACAACGCGGAGAGCCTGCTCGACACGACCGATCTCGTGTTCGTCGACGCGATCGGCACCGGCTATTCCGAGGCGATCGCGCCGAACACGAACCAGACGTTCTGGGGCGTCGACCAGGACGCCGGCGCCTTTCGCGATTTCGTGACGCGCTACCTGAACGTGAACCAGCGCAACGATTCGCCGAAATACCTGTTCGGCGAATCGTACGGCACGCCGCGCACCGACGTGCTCGCGAACCTGCTGGAGACGGCTGGCGTCAAGCTCGACGGAATCGTGCTGCAGTCGTCGATCCTCGACTACAACACGAACTGCGACATGGCGAGCGATTACGTCGGCAACTCGAACAACGGCGCGAGCGCGGTGAGTTGCGCGGGCTTCGTGCCGTCGTACGGGACGGTCGGCGCGTACTACCAGCTCGACAATCCGAATCCGCCGAGCCTGCCGCCGTATGCGGACCAGATGCGCCTGCTGACGGCCGGCAGCTACGCGCCCGCCGTGAACGCGTATCTCGCGAACCATACGCCGCCGTCGCCGAGCCTCGTGACGACGATGACGAACGCGACCGGCGTGAAAGCGTCGCTGTGGAACGCCGACTTCAACGTCGTGCCGACCTTCTTCGACAACAGCTTCCAGCTGTCGCTGCTTCCCGGCACGCTGATCGGCCGCTACGACGCGCGCGTGAACGTACCGATATCGAGCGCGCTCGCCGCCGACGGCGATCCGTCCAGCACCTACATCACGAAGCCGTTCACCGACACGATCGCAAGCTATCTGCCGAACGAGCTGAAGTACACGGCGAAGACCGCCTATGCTGTCAGCAGCAACGCGATCAATACGTGGGACTGGAGCCACGACGGCCTTGCGATGCCGGACACGATTCCCGACCTCGCGGCGGCGCTGACGCTGAATCCGGCGTTGAAGGTGCTGTCGCTGAACGGCTATCACGACATCGCGACGCCGTTCTACCAGACCGAGCTCGACCTCGCGCGGCTCGGCACGCAACCGAACCTGACGATCAGGGACTATCAGGGCGGACACATGGTCTATCTCGACGATACGTCGCGTCCGCAGGAGAAGGCGGATCTGGCGGCCTTCTACCGCACGGCCGCGCGCTGACGCGACACGCGGCCGGTGCGCGCGTCCGACGAATCGCGTCCGCACGCGCCATGCGGCCGGCCTCGACGACCTCATTCCAGACTGGAGCCTGACATGCAAAAACGTCTCATCGTCATCGCCGCGGCGCTCGCAGCAGCAGGCGTCGCGCTGTCCGCGGCCGCGTTCGCGCAGGCGAGCGACGCGGCCGCACCCGCCCGCGCACGGCAGGCGCAGCTCG
>NZ_KV786908.1:0-948 GCF_001806955.1 Burkholderia sp. HMSC10F09 | reverse complement strand
GTGCCGCGCGAGCGCCGCGGCGATCGCGCACGCCGCGACGTCCTGCAGCCGCGCATCGCCGGTCGCCAACGGATCGGGCGCAGCGTGCGGCGATGCAGCGCCGTCGTGCGCGCAGTGCGCGTCGTCGCGCCGCAGGTCGTCGAAAAAGTCTTCGGGCAAGTGCTCGCAGCGGATCTCCCCGTCGTCGTCGACCATCGCGGCGGCGGTACGCAGCAGGTTCGCGAGCTGGCGGAAATTGCCGGGCCACGCGCAGCGCTCGAACAGCGCCATCACGTCGGGCGCGACGCTCAGCGGCCGCCGGCCGGGGCCCGACAGCGTCTCGCGCTGCAGCATCTTCTGCACGACCACCGCGAGATCGGTGCGGTCGCGCAGCGGCGGCAGCCGGACGACGAGGCCGTTCAGCCGGTAGTACAGATCCTCGCGGAAGCGGTTCTGCGCGATCATCTCGCGCAAATCGCGGTGCGTCGCGCAGATGATCGCAATGTCCACGCCGATCGCCTTCGTCGAGCCGAGCGGATTGACGATGCGCTCCTGCAGTACGCGCAGCAGCCGCACCTGCAGCGGATACGGCATGTCGCCGATCTCGTCGAGAAACAGCGTGCCGCCGTTCGCCTGCAGCAGCTTGCCGGTCGCGCCCTTGCGGCGCGTGCCCGTAAACGCGCCCTCCTCGTAGCCGAACAGCTCCGACTCGATCAGCGTCTCCGGAATCGACGCGCAGTTCACCGCGACGAACGGCCCGTCGCGACGCGGCGAGTCGTTGTGGATCGCCTGCGCGAGCAGTTCCTTGCCGGTGCCGGTCTCGCCCGTGATCAGCACCGGAATGTCCTTGCCGATCACCTTGCGCACCTTCGCGATCACGGCCGCGACCTGCGGATCGCCGGTGTCCAGATAGCTGAGCCGCGACAGGCTCGCGGCGCCGTGTGCGGCCGCGGGCCGCGCGGCCGGCAC
>NZ_KV786907.1:11597-26965 GCF_001806955.1 Burkholderia sp. HMSC10F09 | reverse complement strand
CGGCCGCGCGCGCCGGCGATGCGGCGCGCGGCGGCGCCGAAGAATCGGAAAGCGATGGCATCGAATGCCTCCTCAGGCCGCGGCAGCGGCGGTGTGACCGGCGAACCGGCGCGCGAGCGCGAGCACGGCCCACGTGACGATGCCGAGCACGATCGACAGTCCGGCGGCCGTCGCGATGTTCGCGTTCAGCGTGAACTCGGTATAGATCGTCATCGGCAGCACGTCGAGATCGGTCGCGAGCGTAAACGCGGTGCCGAACGCACCCATCGCGGTGGCGAAGCAGATCGCACCGGCCGCGATCAGCCCCGGCGCGAGCGCGGGCAGCACGATGTCGGCGAAGATGCGCCACGGCGACGCGCCGAGCGAGCGTGCGGCTTCCTCGAGCGACGGATCGAGCTTCGCGGCTGCGGCGATCACGGTGACGATCACGCGCGGAATCGAGAAGTACAGGTAGCCGACGAACAGTCCCGCGATCGAATACGCGAACACCCACTTGTCGCCGGTCAGCTTCGCGGACAACGCGCCGATCAATCCCTGCCGTCCGGCGAGCATGATCACCATGAAGCCGACGACGACGCCCGGGAACGCAAGCGGAAAGGTCAGCAGCGCGAGCAGCACGCGCTTGCCGGCGAATTCGCGGCGCGCGAGCAGCAGGCCGGAAATCGTCGACAGCGCGAGCGTCGCGAGCGTAACGCCCGCGGACAGCGCGACGGTCGCGCCGAGGCTTTTCATGTAGCGCGCGTTGCCGAGCAGCGCCGCGTACCGCGCGACGAATCCGCCGTCGGCGGAGACGTGCACGAGCGCCGCCATCGGCAGCAGCCAGAATGCGGCGAACACCGCGAGCGCCGGCGCGACGAGCGCGATGCGCCAGCGCAGCGGAAAGGTCAGATCAAGCATCGGCGCTTACTGCATCACCTGCAGATACTGCTGGCCGAACGCCTGCTGGCCGGCCGCCATCTTGCCGAAGTCGACCGGCTTCGCGCGCGCATAGTCGCTCGCGGGCAGGAACTTCGTCGCGACGTCGGCGGGCAGCGTCTGTGCGCGCACCGGGCGCAGATACGCGTTCGCCCACAGCTTCTGGCCTTCGTCGGACAGCACGAAGTCGAGCACCTTTTTGCCGTTGGCGTCGTGCGGCGCGCCCTTCACGAGACTCATCACGTAGGGCACCGCGATCGTACCTTCCTTCGGGATCACGAACTCGATGTTCGCGTTGTCCTTGTACTTCGCGCGGTATGCGTCGAAGTCGTAGTCGAGCAGAATCGGAATCTCGCCCGACAGCACGCGTGCATACGCGGTCTGCTTCGGCACGATCGGCGCGTTCGCCTTCAGCTTGCGGAACCAGTCGAGCGCCGGCTTGAAGTTGTCGAGGCTGCCGCCGAGCGCCTGGTTGACGGCGACCGCGCCCGCATAGCCGACGAACGCGCTCGACGGATCGAGATAGCCGACCATCCCCTTGTATTCGGGCTTCAGCAGATCGGCCCACGAACGCGGCACGGGCTTGCCGTCGAGCGCATCCTTGTTGACGAAGAAGCCGAGCGTGCCCGAATGGATCGCGAACCAGTAGCCCTGCGGATCTTTCAGGTTCGCGGGGATGTCGTTCCAGTGCGCGGGCTTGTACGGCACGATCACGCCCTTGTCCTTCGCCTGGAACGCGGACGAGACGCCGAGATAGACGACGTCGGCGACCGGGCTCTTCTGTTCGGCGATCAGCTGCGCGATCGCCTGACCCGAGTTCTTGTTGTCGAACGGCACGCGGATGCCGGTCTTCTGCTTGATCGCCGCGATCTGCGCGGCCCAGTCGGCCCATTCGGGCGGACAGTTGTAGCAGATCGCCGTTTCATCGGCGCGAGCGGCGTTCGCGCCGGCGATGAGTGCGGCGCAGGCGAGCGGCGCAGCGAGCGCGCGCAGCAGCGAGGTCGGACGGAAAGGCACGATCAGGTCTCCGGACGAAGAAAGGGGACGTCGCCGCGCGCCGCATGCAGCGCGCGGCGCGCGGGTTTACGCGCGACGCAGTTGCACGTCGGCCGCGGGCGGTGCGACGGTCGCGCCGTCGCGCACCGCGTGCGGCAGAATCAGCGACGTGCGCTCGATCGCGGCGCCGCCGATCGCGTCGATCAATCGTCGCCACGCATGGCGGCCGATGTCGCGGTTCGGCGTCGCGACGCTCGCGAGCGGCGGCGCGAGCAGCTCGCCGATGTCGATGCCGTCGAAGCCGAGTACCGACAGATCGTCCGGGATCGAGAAACCGGCGCGGCGCAGCCCGCGCATCACGACCATCGCGAGCAGGTCGTTGCTGCAGAAGAGGGCGGTCGGGCGCGTCGCGTGCGCGGTCAGATGCGCGAGCACCGCGTCGGGCAGTTCGGGCGCGTTGAAGTCGACTTCGACGGGCGGCAGCGTCGCGACGCCGCTTTCGGCGAGCGCCTGCGCATAGCCGAGATGACGCTGGCGCGCGCGATCGGATGCGGCGAGCGAGCCCGCGAGCATCAGCACGCGACGATGGCCGCGCGCGGTGAGCAGCCGCACGCCGTCGTATGCGGCGTGCCGGTTGTCGACCGACACCGACGGCCGGCGCTGCGTGTCGTTGTGCATCAGCACGTAATGCGGTCCGTCGCGATCGAGCATGTCGAGCAGCGGATGCGTGTCGGCGTCGGCGACGGTCAGGATCAGGCCTTCGACGCGCTGCTCGCGCAGCGTCTCGATCGCGTGACGTTCGCGCGCCGCGTCGTATTCGGTCGTCATCAGGATCAGCTTGAAGCCGGCCGCGGTCGCGAGTTCGTCGATGCCGAGCAGGCAGTCGGCGAACACAGGATTCGACAGCGTCGGCACGACGACGCCGACGAGCCGCGTGCGCTCGCCGCGCAACTGCCGGCCGAGCGGACTCGGACGAAAGCGCAGCGTATCGATCGCGGTGCGGATTGCTTCGAGCGTCGCCGGGCTGACGGTGTGCGGCGCATTGATCGCGCGCGACACGGTGGCGATCGAAAAGCCGGCGAGTGCGGCGACATCCTTGATGGTCGAGGTCATGAGGTCACGCGATGTAAACGTTTTCGGCGGGTTGATTATCGAAAACGTTTGTGACCTGTCGATGACGCGTGAAGGGGGCGTATCGCGGTGTGCGTGCGCGTCGCGCGCAAGAGGGTCGGCGCGGCGCGGAGGCAGTTCCGATTGTATCGGCGGATGCGTCGATGCGGGGCGAAACCGCATGCGTTCGCGGGATTGGCGTCGGTTACGGCGGATTATTCCGGCGGCGCATCGCTGCGTGCGGACGCGAGAGCATGCTTCGACGGTTCGCGGCATGCCTGAATCGGGGAACGCACGCGCGACCAATGCTAGAATCGCGTCCGCCCTGTTGCCGGGGTGATGAAATTGGTAAACATAGCGGACTTAAACGATTGAGTGCCCGGTCGGAAACGGTCGGTGCAGAACCCTTCAAATTCGGCGAAACCCCTGATGTGCGCATCGAGGCAACGCCGAGCCAAGCCTCGCGGGCACCGCGAGGAAGGTGTAGAGACTAGACGGGGGGCGCCTAAGGCGCACGGGTCGGCAGCACGCCCGCGCGCGACGGCGAAGGCATAGTCCAGCGCACGAACGATGTCGTTCACGCGACGTCGGCTTCGAAAGAAGCAGTGTGACGAAAATCCGCCGCCTTAACTGGCTTGCCGGTTCGAGTCCGGTCCCCGGCACCAAATATCTGTCCATGCCCGTCCTCGAGGTGCAGAAACCCGCGATAGCGTAAGGCTTCGCGGGTTTTTTGTTCTTGATTTGGCCGGTTTGACTCGTATGAGTCTGAGGGAGATGCAGTGGCACCTCCAGGGAATTTGAGCTGATGGTCTCCCCCTCTAATGAAGTGTCCCCTTGCGGCTGTAAGTGCACCATGCCGCTGACAGACATCACTGAACCGCTTGCCTTTCTTGCACAGTGCCGAGTGTTGGTCCTCGGTCTTTCATAAGCCTTCGGCCGTAGGCGAAGGCTGTATTGGCGCGTTTCCCGTCCGACACCGATGCGAACCAATGCAGGCTCAGGCATTCGTCCTCGAGCGAGCCGTTGAATGTCTCAATGAGACCCTTGTCGCTTGGCTTGCCGATCGCAAGCAAAGCGCGCCAATGCTGAAATGTGGCGACGGAGCGGTCGTAGCTAGCCGTGCTCGGGAGGGCGATATGTGGTTGAACAGAGTTCATTTCGGGACATGCGGATTCGACCTCGCAATTCTGTCAGGAACTTTTGAGATGGCGGCTGAGGTAATATTCGCGCCGATTGCCGAAGTCAATGCTTTCGATACTCCCGACTAACAGAAGGCGCTCTTTGGATTGCCGGATTGGGATTGCGGATCGGCGCACTCGCCATTAATACAAGTGCGGAGAGTTTCCGATTAGTTCGTGACTTCTCAGCAACGCTTGACATTTGTTGACGCTGTTTTATTCGATTTCGTGCGATGTTCGGATTCCGTGAGAGCGGATAGAACGAATCGCGAGTAGACCATGAATAAAAAACATTATCGGCTGGTATTCAGCCGTTTGCACGGGATGCTAGTCGCAGTAGAAGAAACGGCCAGCGCAGCGGGGAAAGCAAGCGCTGGTGAAACGCAGCGCGCCGTCGATCGCAGCGGTATGCACGGGGTGGCTCAGTTTGCGTTGCGTTTTGCCGCATTCGGCGCTCTGATTGCCGCGGGTGCGATGCCGATGTGGGTGCAGGCGCAAATCGTCGGGGCAGGGCCGAATGCGCCGTCGGTGATCCAGACGCCCAATGGCCTGCCGCAAGTGAATATCAACAAGCCGGGCGGCGCCGGTGTGTCGTTGAACACCTACAACCAGTTCGACGTTCAGAAGAATGGCGCGATCCTGAACAACTCGCCGACGATCGTTAATACACAGCAAGCCGGCTATATCAACGGCAATCCAAACCTCAGTGCGGGACAGGCCGCGCGCATCATCGTCAACCAGGTCAGCAGCACGGCGGCCAGTCAGATCAAGGGGTATGTCGAGGTCGCAGGAAGCCGCGCGGAGATCGTGCTCGCTAATCCGGCTGGCATCGTCGTAGATGGCGGCGGGTTTATCAACACGTCACGCGCCGTCCTCACAACGGGTGTGCCGCAGTTTGGCACGGACGGATCGTTGGCCGGCTATAACGTATCGCGCGGGCTCATTACCGTACAAGGCGCTGGCCTCAATGCGTCGAATGTCGATCAAGTCGACCTGATCGCCCGCGCCGTGCAGGCCAATGCCGCGATCTATGCGAAGAACCTCAATGTAATCGCCGGTACGAACCAGGTTAATCACGACACGCTTGCCGCGACGCAGATCGCCGGTGACGGTCCCGCTCCTGCCGTCGCGATTGACGTGGCTCAGTTAGGCGGGATGTATGCCAATAGGGTATTTTTGGTTGGCAACGCTGCAGGCGTGGGTGTGGCGAACGCCGGGACGATCGCGGCGCAGGCCGGCGATTTGACGCTGCAATCGGACGGGCGCCTGGTGCTGACGGGCAAGTCGACCGCGAGCGGCAACCTTGCGCTGTCGGCAGCAGGCGGCATCCAGAATAGCGGCACGACGTACGCGCAGCAGTCGCTGTCGGTCAGCACGAGCGCCGATCTCTCTAACGCCGGCGCGCTCGCGGCGCAGCAGAACGCGACCGTGAATGCCGGTAGCGTCAATTCGACCGGGACGCTCGGTGCGGGCGTGAACAGCGACGGAACCGTTGCCCAGAGCGGCGATCTGAACGTGACGACGACCGGACAACTCAGCGCGAGCGGCCACACCCGTGCGGGCGGCAATGCGACCTTGCAAGGGGCCGGGCTGGATCTGTCGAGCGGCACGACATCGGCCGGCAGCGCCCTGACACTGACGACGACACAGGGCGACCTGAATCTCGCGCACGCGTCAGCGATTGCAGGCGGGGCGCTGTCCGCGACCGCAGCAGGGGCGCTGGTCAATGATGGTGGAAATCTGTCGTCGGGTGCGGCGCAAGCGATTCATGCGGGCTCGGTGTCGAATGTCGGCGGGCAAATGGTGTCCGGTGCGTCCCTGGAGCTGGACGCGGCGGGAGCGATCGACAACCGTCAAGGGCTGATGCAGGCGGCCGGCCGGGAGACGATTATCGGCGCGTCGATGAACAATTCAGCCGGGCGCGCCACCTCGCTCGGCACGGACGGCCTGTCCGTGCATGTCAACGGTGCGCTGGTCAATGCAGCAGGCACGACCGCACAAGGCGCGGCGGGCGGCGTGATCGGCTCGAACGGCGCGACCGACGTCTCGGCCGATACGATTGCGAATCAGGGGGAGTTCAATTCCAAAACTGATCTGACCGTCCAGTCCCGTACGCTGGACAATCATTCCGGTGCGCTGCTGGCGGGGGCGAAGCTCGACGCGACCGTCGTTGAGGCGCTGAACAACAGCCAGGCGAAAATCTCCGGTTCCACGACCTATGTATCGGCCGCGTCGATCCAGAATGACGGCGGTTTGATCGACGGCGATGAGTTGGGCGTTACGACGACCGGCGATCTCATGAATCGCGGTGGTGTGCTGCGTCAATACGGGTCGTCCGATCAACACTTGTCGGTTGGCGGGACGCTCGACAACGGTGCGTCGGGATCGATCGCATCGAATGCCCACAGTCTGGGGATTTCGGCGCATGCGATTCAGAATGACACGGGCTCGATTCAGCACGCCGGCACGGGCACGCTTGACCTGAACGCCGGCACGATTTCGAATAGCGGCCAAGCGCTGACGAACGGCGCGTTGCGGGTGACGGCCGACACGCTCTCGAACCAAGGCAAACTGGGTGCGAAGACGGATGCGACCATCCGTGCGCAGACCTTCGACAACCATTCAGGCGGCGTCGCCGCCGGCGCAAAACTGGATACGCACGTTGTTGGGACGTTGAACAACCAGCAAGGGTTGTTGTCCGGTTCAACGAACACGATTTCGGCGGCTTCGGTCGACAATGGCCGGGGCGCGATTGAGGGCGACGCGCTCGGCGTGACGACGGCAGGCGATCTGCTGAATCAAAACGGATCGATCCAGCAATATGGCAAGACCGATCAAACGCTTTCCGTCGGCGGTGCGCTCCACAACGAACAAGGGACCGTCACCACCAACGCGACGAACCTGACGATCAACGCGCACTCGATGTCGAATGATGGTGGCAACGTCAGCCACGCCGGCACGGGCCAACTCGCGCTGACGACAACGGGTGCGATTTCGAATATCGGCGGCCAAATCGTCACCAACGGTGATCTGGTCTCGCGCTCGTCCCACCTGGACAATTCGAGCGGTGTGATGTCGTCCCAGCGCGTCGCGAACATTCTGGCGAATACCGGCATCGTGAATGCCCGCGGCAAGTTCTACGGGAAGGATTCGCTTGCCGCGTCCACGCAAGGCGACTATGTGAATTCGTTCGGCAGTACGCAATCGGGCGGAAATCTCACGGTATCGACCGGCGGCGTGCTGTCGAACGATCAAGGCATCATGTCGGCAAACGGCGCGCACGGCACGATGGACGTATCCGCTGCGAGCATTGTGAACCGCTCGGGTACGCTGACCAATGCCGGGGATGGTGCGACTACCCTCTCGGCTGTGACGATCGACAATGATGGGGGCACGGCGGGCGGCAACGCAGACTTGACCGTCAACGCGCAGCGCGTCACGAACACGAACAACGCAAACCTCGTTGCTGGCAAGGCCGGCAATTTCAACATCGCACAGTGGCTGGACAATACTCGCGGCACGATGTACGGCGGCACTGGGTTCAGCCTGAACCAGGCTGGCGCGAGCGTACTGAACGACAGCGGCAAAATCGAAGGCGGACAGGACGTATCCGTCAAGGTTGCGTCGTTGTCGAACCAAGCCGGGGCGATTCGCGCGAATCGCGATGTGGTGGTCAGCGGTGGCGTGATCGGCGACGGCGAAATGACCGCCGGTCGCAATCTCGGCCTGCACGTAGATGGCGACTATACGAACGGCGCAGCCAACCGGCTGCGCGCGGACGGCGACATGGATGTGTCCGCAACGGGCACCTTGACGAACGCTGGCACATTGGCGGCGGTAGGTGCCATGCGCGCGAGCGGTAACAACGTCGTCAACCGGGCCGGGGCCGACATCAACTCGGCGGCGACGACCGTTACCGCGACCGATACCTTGACGAACGCAGGTCGAATCGAAGGCGATTCGGTCACGACGAACAGTACAACGCTGGTCAACACGGGCACGGTAATCGGCAACGACGTGCTGGTCAACGCGACCGATGTGCGGAATACCGGCGCGCAAGCCGTGATTGCCGGGGCAACCAAAACGCGGCTCTATGCGTCGAACTCGATTACGAACAGCGACGGGGCGACGATCTACAGCGGCGGCGATCTTGAGCTAGCGAAGGACGGCACGCGTGACGCAGCGGGCCTGCTGGCGAATCAGACCAACACGATCACGAACGACTCGGCCAATATCGAGGCCGACGGCAATCTGGATGTCGCCGCGCACACGCTGATCAACAAGCGTACATCCCTTGTTACTGAACCCGGTACGCCGCAAAGTACGTCGGTATCGCTGGACATCTATACGGCTGGTATCCCGATCGGTAAGCGCACGCAGTGGCATTACAGCAAAACTTTCCCGCAATGGACATGGGGAGGCGAAGCCGATCCCATTTCGGGGAACATGGCGGGCGCGCTGCGTAATCCCGTCACGGTGACGGTGCCGAAATCACAGGTCGCGAATTTGGATGCGAACACGCAGACTTTCTCGCTGACGCAACCGATTGTTGAAACCTACAACGATCTCACCAAATGTGAGGATGTTTTTTGCCTGAGGCCGGTCGACCAGACGCGCAATATCGCAACGAATCCGACGCAGACCTACAACAGCATTCAAGACAACGGCGCGACCTATACGATCACGTTCTGGCCGGATTGGGATCCGAAGACACAGATTCGGCCGGATCAAGTCCGTGTGAGAACCGATCTCGGTCCCGACTCGCACGATTACGTCGAGACGCAGCGCACCACCACGACCACGACGACCACAGACAAGCTAGTCGCCGCGTCGGACCCGGCGAAGATGCAGGCGCAAGGTGCGATCCGAATCAACTCGGACGGCGGTTCGATCACCAACGAATCGTCGATCATGGCAGCAGGCGGCGATCTGGTGCGTCGGGCGGCAGGCGGCACCGTCACCGACAAGGGAACCGTACTGCAACAGAGCGTGAGCGAACAGCAAACGTCGACTTTCTACTGGCACCAGAAAACCGGCGGCGACACCGATACGCAGACCGTAAATTACCCCGTCACGCCGCTGCCGCCGACGACGATCGCCGCGTTGCCGGCGATCGCCACTTCGAACCAGACGGTACAAACGGATGCCCAATCGATCAATGTGACGGCCGTGGATCGGCTCGGCCAGACCGTCACGGGTTCCGGCGTGACGGGCGGTAATGCGACCGGCACGCAGCTTGGCGGCCTGAACGGGCAGATTGCGGGACCGAATACGCCGACTGGCGTCACGGGTCAGACGAGCCGGCCGCAAACGCTCGGGAACGCGTCGGGCGGTATTCCGAATCTGACATTGCCGACCAACGGGCTGTATACGTACCACCCGGCGCCCGATCAGACGTTCTTGATCGCGACCGATCCACGCTTTACGTCATATTCGAAGTTCATATCGAGCGACTACATGCTCGGTCAGCTCGGCGTGAATCCGCAAACCACCATCAAGCGGCTCGGTGACGGCGCGTATGAAGAACGGCTGGTGCGCGATCAGGTGACGCAGCTCACCGGGCGCACGTTCCTCGCTGGCTATTCGGACAACCTCGACGAATACACGGCGTTGATGAACAACGGCATCGCGTATGCGAAGGCGTTCAATCTCGCGGTCGGCGTCGGCCTGTCGGACGAACAGATGCGCCAGTTGACGACCGATATGGTCTGGCTTGTCTCGCAGGACGTCACTTTGCCCGATGGCTCGCATCAGACCGTGCTGGTACCGAAACTGTATCTGGCACAAGCGAATACGGTCGATTTGCAGCACAGTGGCGCGATTGTGGCTGGGAGCAAGGTCAACCTGAACGGTACGGGGGACGTCGCGAACAGCGGTCATATCGTCAGCGACGTGGCCACGACGGTCATCGGCAACACTATCGTCAACCGGGGTGTGATCGGTAGCGGCGGCACGACGGCAGTGGCTGCCGTGCAGGATGTGCGCAACGCGAGCGGTCGGATCGGCGGAGTCGATACGGTGGTGCGAGCCGGTCGCGACATCACGAACGAAACTGAGACCTTGGGCGTGTCCGGAGCGGCGAGCACGACGGGCCTTGTCGGCCAGATTTCCGCGCAGGGCACGCGCGCAACGGGCGTGATTTCCGCCACCAACGACGTTCAGGCACTGGCTGGACGCGATGTCAACGTGAACGGCGCAGCAATTCAGTCCGGGCGTAATACGTCGGTCGGGGCGGGCCGCGACATCAACGTCGGCACGGTCAGCCTGAAGGCCACGCAGGACGTCGGCACACGCGACGGCCTGAACGGTGGGCATGATGACGTGACGCAGCACGTCGGCAGCGCGATCACGGCGGGCGGCAATGTGACGACTGTCTCGGGACGCGACACGACGCTGACGAATGCGACCGTCGATGGCAAGAACGACGTGACGATGGTGGCGGGCGGTGATTTGACCGCGACGGCCGCGAAGGATACGCAGCACCACGACGAACGGTCGCTCGGCGGTAGCCTGACCCAGCATACGGCGTCATCGTATGACGAAACCGTGCGCGGCACGGACATTCACGCGGGCAATAACGCCGTACTGGGTGCGGGCCAAAACGCGGTTGCTTCCACCATCCTTGCAGCTGGCGGCGTCATCGCTCGGGCCGACGGGTCGCGGATTGGCAATGTGACTGTCGCTGGTTCGAACGTGACGACCGGTCAGACGGCTGCCGATGGAACGATTTCGGGCGGCGCAACCAAGTTGGTTGCCAAGGGCGACGTCAATGTTGGCGCGGTGACCGAAACCCACGACTCGCAAAGCTGGGTGCACGACGAACGCTCGGGGTTCCTGTCGAAAAGCGAGACGACCGACGAAAAGAAGTCGCATCAAGTGCAGTCGATCGGCTCGACCGTTTCGGGCGATACGGTATCGGGCAGCGCCGGACGCGATCTGACGGTGGCGGGTTCCACGGTTGCGTCGACGCACGACCTGTCGCTGGAAGCGGGGCGCAATCTGACGGTTACCACCACGCAGGATACGAGTAACAGTTCGAGCTTCCACGAGGAAAAGAAATCCGGCTTCGGTTCAGCCGGCAGCGGCATTTCGTATGGAAACCGCGACCAGAAGGATACGACGCACGATAGTTCTGTGACGCAGAACGGCAGCCTCGTCGGCAGTACCGATGGCAGCGTGTCGATGAAGGCTGGCAATGACCTGCATATCACGGGTTCCGGCGTCATCGCGGCGCAGGATGTGAGCGGCACCGGTAAGAACGTGACGATCGATTCGGCGATCAATACGACCCATCATGACGAAACGCACGAAGTTAAACAAAGCGGCTTTACATTGGCGTTGAAATCACCGGTCATCGACGCGGTGCAGAACGTGAATCAACAGGCGCGCAGCGCGGGCCAGAGTCAGGACGGGCGCGCCGCCGCGCTACACGGCATCGCTGCAGCCGGTGGCGTAGCCGATGCGTTTGGCGCGGCCAAGGGGCTCGCATCTTCGCTGGGCCCGGGCGGCAAACCGGAGGCGAAGATCGAACTGAGTTTCGGTTCGTCGCAAAGCAAGTCGACGTTTAGTGAAGACGGCACGCAAAATCGCGGCAGCAACGTGAAGGCCGGGGGCACCGCTGCGTTCGTGGCGACGGGGGACAAGAGCACGGGCCAAGGCAACGTGACGATCCAGGGCTCGGACGTGAATGCGAAGGACGTGCTGTTGCAGGCGACGAATCAGGTCAACCTGCTGAACAGCACGGATACCGACAGTACCCGCAGCACGAACAAATCGAGCAGTGCGAGCGTCGGCGTGTCCTTTGGCACGGGCGGCTTCGGCGTGTCGGCTGCGATGTCGCGCGCGCACGGCGATGCCAATTCCGATGCGGCGATGCAGAACAACACGCACATCAACGCGAGCAACACGGCGACGATCGTGAGCGGTGGGGACACCAACGTCATTGGCGCGAATGTCAACGCGAACAAAGTGGTGGCGGACGTGGGCGGCAATCTGAATCTCGCCTCGGTGCAGGATACGACTCATAGTGCTGCGCACCAGAGCAGCATGGGCGGCGGCTTCAGTATCAGTCAGGGCGGCGGCAGCGCGAGTTTCAGTGCACAGAGCGGGCATGCGAGCGGCGACTATGCCGGCGTGAAGGAGCAAGCCGGTATTCAGGCGGGCAGCGGTGGTTACGACATCAATGTCAAGGGCAATACCGATCTGAAGGGTGCATATATCGCCAGTACGGCGACGCCGGACAAGAATCAGTTGACGACCGGCACGTTGTCGTTCTCCGATATTCAGAACCATTCGGAATACGACGCCAGCAGCGTTGGTGTGAGTGCGGGCGGCGGGATCGGTGATGGCGGCAACAGCTATGCGACGCACGGACCGACGAGCACGAACGGGAAGAACACGGGCGGCGCGTTGCCGCTGTATGTGAACGAGAGCGGTAGCAGCAGCGCGACGACGAAGAGCGCAATCAGCGACGGCAGCATCACGATCACGAATAAGGGGAGCCAGAAACAGGACCTCGCGACGCTGAACCGGGATACCTCGAATTTGAACGGTAAGGTCGACAAGACGCCGGACCTGCAACAGGTTTTGAGCAATCAGGGCGATCTGATGAACGCGGCGACGGCGGCATCGGAAGCAATTGCGAAGCAGATTGGCAATTATGCGGACAGGAAGGAGAAAGCCGCACGCGATGCCGCCGCTGCGACCGACGATCCCGTGCTCAAGGCGCAGTATTTGCAGGACGCGAAGAACTGGGCCGAAGGCGGTGATAATCGTGTTGCTTTGCACATTGCAGGTGGTGCGCTGACAGGTGGATTGACGGCGGGCGGATTGGGTGCAGTCGGCGGCGCGGCGGGAGCAGGCGTGTCAGCGAAGCTTGCTCCAGAACTGACCGAAATCGCGCAATCGATCAAGGATGCGGGGCCGACCGGTAACAAGAATGTCGACGAGCTGCTGGGTAACGTCGCGTCGAACCTGCTGGCCGCCGGCGCGGGTGCGCTCTTGGGCGGCGGGACCGGTGCGTTGACATCGGCGGCGGCGGATCGCTTCAACCGGCAGTTGCATCCGGTGGAGAAGACGATCGCGAAGCAACTGGCCGAGAAGAGCAAGGGCAAATATACGCAGGCGCAGATCGAAGAGCAGATGCGCATCATGGACGCTAATGTGAGCGGCAACAACGAATCCGGCGCAGCTGTGACCTTGATTGGCCAACTGCCGACCGATTCCGGTGCGCGATGGCTGTCGGGTGGTACAACAAGTGACGGGAAGACGATCCTTACGCAGATTACTGCACAGGCGAATCCGGAATTGCAGGCGTACATTATGTCGAATGCAGGCGCGGTGCCGGCTGGTGATGTGCCGAGCATTACTTATCTGCAGACCGGGAAAGGGGGAAGCTGGAACATCACGGGACCGTTTACGAAATTCGATCAATCCGATGCGAACTATGTGCGAAACACAACCGCGGAAGCGATGGGGATGATTTCGACAAATGCCGGACGTGTGTCATCGATTGCGGCGGCGGGGGCAGCTGTAACGCCTTGCTCTGCGGTTTGCGACGGGATCGCATTTGCAGGGACAGTGGTAGGGATTGTCGCAGATGCAATCGGGCAATTAGTTAAACCGGATACAGGGCAGTATCTATTTAATGGATTTACGGCCATCGTTTCAAACTATATTTCAGCGGCCAACCCCGTATTTACTCCGGCAATTAATGAGCTTGCAAATCAAGTCAATGGCAGTGGTGTTGCTGAAGTCGGTCAAAATAAGTTGAATCGAATTGTCGGTGCTGATTCTTCAAATGGGAAAAAATGAAGATCAAATTTATTGAAGATGGAAATTTCACCTCGTGGTTCCGGTTCTTGCTCATCGCTGTAGGGGTAGCATTTGCTGCCATCGCTGTTGAGTGCGACATCCCCATTGTGTGGGCGCGAATTCTTTTGCTTTCTGGTTTCGCTATCGCGCTTGTCGGCGGTATGACGAGCCGTGCTAAATTGCTCCATATCAAGCCGTTTGACAATAGCTACAAGAAGGCCCGTAAAAGCTATGAAACAAAAAGCGACGAGGACCAGAAATTGTAGGGCGACGCTGGTCTTTGTCGTGGCTCACGCCGGAGCTCTTCATGGGAAAGATTCGCTTTTTTGGGTTTTCAGGTCAAGAACGTTTGGGACCAGTGGAAACAATAAGTGAGAGTTATTAGCGGGCGTGTCCAATTCAAGGCGGAAGCTTCGTTCACGATTCATGCGCAGCAGGCCCCTACGTCTGCCGATCACGCCGCGGCCGCTCGCGCAAACGCAGAACGGGACCAACAAGCGCAGTAGCAACGCGATGCTGGGTTGCGCGCCCCTGCGGTGCGGTCGGAGTGCCGGGCTCCGAGACGTATCCATTACTGCTGGCGAACGACCGCGCTTTCGTACCGAGCATTTCGCGCTCGACGTGCTGGATTCCTTCCCGCCCGGAAAGGGGTGAAATGATGAATTACACTTTCTCGAAATGGGATGACTCAATTCATATTGAGCATTTATTTTTCGGAGAGCGTGGCGAGAAGCGTATGGAGTTGCGCAAAGGTGAAATGTATGCGGGTGGTCGCATGGGATTTTCGAGTGATTTGAAATTCGAGTGAACGTTTTTAATTCGACGGGAAGAGCGTTCTGTTGCTGGATGAAGCTGCACTGATGATCAGTTCAGTGTAGTCGAAATAGAGATGAATCGAATGGACGTAGAATTCGGTCAGGTCTAAATTGTAATTGAAGCGGTTTTTGTATATTAATGAAAATGACTAACCGGCTGTCGGTTTTACCGATTACCGCCTTGCTGTCGCTTGGGGTTCACGCACAGCAGGCCCCCACACCCGATGATCGGGCTGCCGCCGCGCGCGCAAACGCAGAACAGGACCGGCAGGCACAGCAGCAACGCGACGTGCAGCAGCGGGATGCAGCAATGCGTGCCCCTTCCGTTCGGTCGGACGTCCCGCGCGTTGAAGCGTATCCGACGCTTCCGATCGAAACGCCGTGTTTCCGGATCGACCGGTTTGCGCTCGATGTGCCCAATTCATTGCCCGATGTAGCGAGGGTTCAGGGCGCGTCCACCCTCCCGATGGATCGATTTTCTTTCGCCCGCGAATGGATGGAGCACTATGCTGGCCAGTGCGTCGGCAAGCAAGGTATCGAT
>NZ_KV786907.1:11003-11577 GCF_001806955.1 Burkholderia sp. HMSC10F09 | reverse complement strand
GTGCGTCGGCAAGCAAGGTATCGATGTGCTGGTCAAGGGTCTATCGCAAGCCATCCTGGCGCGCGGCTACGTGACGACACGTGTGCTGCTGCCCGAACAGGACCTGTCGACCGGTGCCCTCAAGTTTTCACTGATTCCCGGCGTGATCCGCCATGTGCGCTTCGCCGACGAAAAGCTCCGCGGCACCTGGAAAACCGCCTTTCCGACTGGCGACGGCGAACTGCTGAATCTGCGCGACCTCGAACAGGGCCTCGAGCAGATGAAACGCGTGTCGAGCCAGGATGTGTCGATGCAGATCGTGCCGGCCGATGTGCCCGGCGAAAGCGACATCGTGCTCGACGTAAAGCGCGGCAAGCCGTGGACCATCGTCGCGTCGATCGATAACTCCGGAACGCGTGCGACCGGGAAGCTGCAGGGCAATTTGTCGCTCGGGATCGATAACCCGCTGGGCCTGAACGATGTCTTCAATATTGGCGTCAGCCAGGATCTCGAATTTGGCGACAAGCGCCTGGGCTCGCACGGCTGGAACGGCTTCTACTCGATTCCGTGGGGCTACTGGACCGCGACGCTGTCC
>NZ_KV786907.1:4006-10983 GCF_001806955.1 Burkholderia sp. HMSC10F09 | reverse complement strand
TTTCAAGCTGGCCCGAGTGCTCGCCCGTAGTCAGAATGGCGTGCTCGGTACGTACGTTCGCCTGTCGCGTCGTTTCGGACAAAGCTTCATCGAAGACACCGAGATTTCGCAGCAGCGCCGCAATAACACGACGATCGAGCTTGGGCTGACCGATCGCCACTACTTCGGTGGCGCTCAGTTCGATGGCTCGCTTGCATATCGTCAAGGTGTCGGTGGATTGGGTGCTCAGGAAGACACGTTGGCAGCGGGTGGTGGGCCGACCTATCGCTTCAAGATGGCCGTGCTGGATGCGAACCTGTCGGTGCCGTTCGCGATCGGCAAGCAGACGTTTCGCTATGTCGGCACGCTCCACGGCCAGTACACGGGCAACACACTCTATTACATCGACGACCTGACCATCGGTAGCCGCTACACCGTGCGCGGTTTCGACGGTGAAACGATGCTCGCCGCGGCGCGCGGATTCTATTGGCGCAACGAATTGCAGGCACCGATCGGCCAGACGGGGCAGGCACTTTATGCGGGACTCGACTATGGTCGAGTTTGGGGCCCGCAACCTGTTGCCCTCGTCGGTACGCAGTTGGCTGGAGCAGTGATCGGCCTAAAGGGCAGCGTGGGCACGCGACTCGGAACCTATGCGTACGATCTCTTCGCCGGTACGCCGGTTTACAAGCCGTCAGGTTTTCCGACGGCACGTGTGACGCTCGGTTTTCAGGTGACCGCTCAGTTCTGAAGACGATGACCTCAGGTACTGCTCCGACACGGATACATCGCAAGCCCGGTGTTGCATATGCTCGTCTGGGTGAGATTGCCGCCAAACGGGCTGATGCTTCCGACGCTCGAATGGCGCGGGCTGAAATCCTAGTTTCAGTTCCGCTGTGAATCGGGCTATGACGTCACAGGCGCCCCCGCGGGGTTTTCGTTTGTCCGCCCACACCGCCCTTACGGCAGCGTCCGCGCACCATCCGCGCTTGCCGTCACCTCCCGATAGAACGCATCGATCGCATTAACCATCTGCGACAACCCCGGCTGTTCCAGCGGATAGTGGGCGCTGCTCAACACGAGCGAGCGCACGCTCAAGCGCCGGCTGCAGGAAGAGGGCGCGTGCTTTCGCGACATTTCGAATGCGGTCCGCAAGGCGCGCGCGCAGGCGCTCGTTGCCGAGGGGCGGCTGTCGATCAAGGAGATTGCGCAGGAACTGGGGTTCAGCGACATGTCATCGTTCTCGCAGGCGTACAAGCGCTGGACGGGCGTGGCGCCGAGCATGTCGCGGCAAAGGGCGGGCGGTTCGTAGCGCGGGTTTGTGGCGGCGCGGCACGGCCGTACACTGCAGCGCTGGACATCAGCGATCAGCGCAACGTCATCCAACAGAGCGATCGAACATGAAACTGCTGCTTGTCGGCGCGACCGGTCTGGTCGGACGCCACGTCCTCGATGCGGCGCTCGCCGATCCGCGCGTCGCGCGCATCGTCGTCATCGCGCGCCGTCCGTTGTCACCGCATCCGAAGCTGCAGGCGGTGACGGTCGACTTCGAGCAGCTGCCGGCCGACGCGGATTGGTGGCGTGCCGACGCCGTGATCTGCACGCTGGGCACGACGATGCGCATCGCCGGATCGCAGGCGGCATTCCGGCGCGTCGATCACGACTATCCGCTCGCGGTCGCGCGCCTCGCGCATCGGCACGGCACGCCGACCTACGTACTGAATTCCGCGCTCGGCGCGGATCCGGCGTCGCGCGTTTTCTACAGTCGCGTGAAGGGCGAAGTAGAGCGCTCGCTCGCGGACGTCGGTTTCGCGTCGCTGACGTACGTGCGTCCCGGGCTGATCGGCGGTAGCCGCGACGAGTTCCGGCTCGGGGAGCGCGCGTTGCAGTTCGCACTGAGGATCGCGGCCGCGCTGCTGCCGCCGAAGTGGCGCGTGAATCCCGCACCGCGCATTGCACGCGCGCTGCTCGATGCCGCGCTCGACGCGCGGCCGGGCGTGCATGTCGTCGCGTCGGACCGGCTGATCTGAGCGGCGAACGAACGGTGGACGAACGATGAAGGGCGCCGCCGATCGTCGCCTGTCGATGACGATGCCGCCGCCTCCCTTTCGGTTTCCATGCATCACCTTGCATCACGCTGCGACTCGCGCGCCGACCCATCTACACGCCTAAAAAAGCGGCGAAAGACGGGTATTTCCGGATATCGGACAAGTTGTATATACAAGATCATGCGCTGGCAATGCCTGCCCGCGTCGTGCCGCATGCGCGGCGCCGTGCTCGTCGCGCCCATCGCGCATGCATGGCGTCGCTCGGCGAGCCACGGCGCCGCGTCGAAGCGCCGCACCGACGGCTCGACACGTTCAGCGTCCCGTTCGAACCATTTGTCGTCCCGAGTCATCTGGAGATTTGCCCGTGTCAACGCATCCCACCGGAAACGCCGGCGGCTTGATCGAAGTCCGCTCGATCGATTTCATTCCCGACGCCGAACGTCACGGCGGTTTGCTGAGCCAGTTCACGTTGTGGCTGTCGGCGAACATGCAGATCACCGCGATCGTCACGGGCGCGCTCGCGGTCGTGCTCGGCGGCGACGTGTTCTGGTCGCTGATCGCGCTGCTGCTCGGGCAGCTGATCGGCGGCGCCGTGATGGCGCTGCACGGCGCGCAAGGTCCGCAACTCGGGCTGCCGCAAATGATCTCGAGCCGCGTCCAGTTCGGCGTGTACGGCGCGATGATCCCGATCGTGCTCGTGTGCCTGATGTACATCGGCTTTTCCGCGAGCGGGTCCGTGCTGGCGGGGCAGGCGGTCGCGCAGTTGCTGCACGTCGACGACGCGGCCGGCATCCTGCTGTTCGCGGCGGTGATCGTGGTGCTGACGGTGTGCGGCTATCGCGCGATCCACTTCGTCGGCCGAATCGCGAGCGTGATCGGCATCGTCGCGTTCGTCTACATGTTCGCTCAGCTGTTCGCGAACCACGACATCGGCGCGCTGCTCGCGAACCGGCATTTCACGCTCGCGAGCTTCCTGCTGTCGATGTCGCTGTCGGCATCGTGGCAGATCGCGTTCGGCCCGTACGTCGCCGACTACTCGCGCTATCTGCCGCGCTCGACGTCGTCGCTCGGCACGTTCTTCGCGGTGGGCCTCGGCTCCGTGATCGGCGCGCAGGCGGCCATGGTGTTCGGCGTGTTCGCGGCGGCGCTGGCCGGCAGCGGCTTCGCGCACCACGAAGTCGCGTACATCGTCGGCCTCGGTTCGACGGGCGCCGTGGCCGCGCTGCTGTATTTCAGCATCGCGTTCGGCAAGGTCACGGTGACGGCGCTCAACGCGTACGGCAGCTTCATGTCGATGGCGACGATCGTCAGCGGCTTTCGCGGCAAGGGCGCGGTGTCGTCGCGCAGCCGGCTGCTGTACATCTTCGGGATGATCTGCGTCTCGACGCTGATCGCGCTGGCCGGTCGCCATTCGTTCCTGAAGGAATTCACGGCCTTCATCCTGTTCCTGCTCGCGTTCTTCACGCCGTGGAGCGCGATCAATCTCGTCGACTACTACTGCTTCACGCGTTCGCGCTACGACGTGCCGGCGCTGTCCGACCCGGACGGCCGCTACGGCCGCTGGAACGCGATGGCGATCGCGATCTACGTGATCGGCATTCTCGTGCAGCTGCCGTTCATGTCGACGCACGTCTATACGGGCCCGCTCGTCGACGCGCTCGGCGGCACCGACATCTCGTGGATTCTCGGCCTCGTCGTGCCGGCCGTGCTGTATTACGTGGGCGCACGCGCGTCGCGTCGCAGCATTCCCGAACGCCTGATTCTGCCGCTCGAGCGCGGCGAAGCGCAGCCCTGACGGTGCGCATCGGGCCGGCATGCGTGCGGCCCGAGTTGCCTACAGCGCGTGCACTGCGTCGCGCCTGCGTCGCTATTTCCCGAGCCGCTGCGCGAGCGAATAGCGCTGCATGCAGCGCTCCATCGCCTCGAGAAACGCCAGCTCGGCCGCATTCATCTTGCGGTCGCGATGCCACAGCAGGAACACGTCGACGTCGACGAGCCCTTCGTCGGGCGGCAGCCGCCACAGCCGCTGCTGGGCGATGTCGTCGCGCACGATATGCTCGGGCAGGCAGCCGATGCCGTAGCCGGCGAAAATCAGCCGCCGCACTTCCTCGAGGCTCGGCGACGACGCGACGATGCGTCCGGTGAAGCCCTTCTGATCGCGAAATACCGTGAGCGGCGACAGGCTGTCGCCGATCTGATCGCTCGTAAACGACACGAAGTTCTCGGCGAGCAGGTCTTCCATCCGCAACTGCGTCTGCCCGAACAGACGATGATGGCGACCGCAGTAGATCGCATAGCGCTGGCGCAGGAAGCAGCGCATCTCGAGCTTGTCGTGCGGCGTGCGGCACAGGCCGAGCCCGGCCGTCGCGGTCTTCTGCAGCAGCGACGACAGGATGTCCGACGAGCGCATCACTTCGATCTGAAGATCGACGCGCGGATACGCGCGATGGAAATCCGCGAGGAATTCGTCGTAGACGGGCGACTCGATGCGGCTCACGGTCAACAGCCGGATCGAGCCGGTGAGGTCGGCCGTGCTGTCGTCGAGCTCCGTTTCGAGGCGCGAGATGCCGCCATAGATGTCGCTCGCGATCCGGTAGACGGCTTCGCCGGCCGGCGTCGGCGCGAAGTGCGCGCCGCGCCGCTCGATCAGCCGTCGCTCGAGCGTGTCCTCGAGCCGGCGCAACGCCTGGCTCACCGCGGGCTGCGTCACGTGCAGCCGCGCGGCCGCGCGACTCACGCTGCGCTCCTGCATGATCACCAGATAGGTACGCAACAGGTTCCAGTCGAGACGGTCGTTGAGGAAGGGAGCGAGATCGGCGCGCATCGGGTCTCCGGACGGCAGGTGTGCCGTGCATTAGCTGAATTTATACGCCGAATAATAACTTGAAATTTGACTAATGAATTGCGGCGGCCGATAAAGGAGGCGTGCCGCAGCGTGCGGCCCGAGGCCGCGACAGACGGTCGCCATCACCATATTGCGTGCCGTTGCCGAGTGGCCCGGCGCGCGACAGGAGCCCCGCATGACCCAGTCTCTTCCTTCCGCCCGTCAGCCGGGCCGCGCCGCGACGGCCGCGTTCATCGGCACGATGATCGAGTGGTACGACTTCTACATCTACGCGACCGCCGCTGCACTCGTGTTCGGCGAGCTGTACTTCCCGTCGCACGACCGCTTCGTCAGCACGATGGCGTCGTTCGCGACGTTCGCGGTCGGCTTTTTCGCACGCCCGCTCGGCGGCATCGTATTCGGCCATCTGGGCGATCGCATCGGCCGCAAGAAGGCGCTGATGACGACGCTGATGATGATGGGCGTCGCGACCGTCTGCGTCGGGCTGCTGCCCGACTACGCGACGGTCGGCATGCTCGCGCCGGTGCTGCTCGTCGTGCTGCGCATCGTGCAGGGCATCGCGGTCGGCGGCGAGTGGGGCGGCGCGGTGCTGATGGCGGGCGAACACGCGCCGCAGGGCCGCCGCACGTTCTTCGCGTCGTTCGCGCAGCTCGGCAGCCCGGCCGGCCTGATCCTGTCGCTGCTCGCGTTTCGCGCGGTCACGTCGATGGACAAGGCCGATTTCCTCGCATGGGGCTGGCGCCTGCCGTTTCTCGCAAGCGCGGTGCTGCTGATCGTCGGCATCCTGATCCGGCTCGGCGTGAACGAATCGCCCGAGTTCGCCCGCGTGAAGGAAGCGAACCGCACGGTGAAGCTGCCGGTGGCCGAAGTGTTCCGGTCCGCATGGGGGCTCGTGCTGCTCTGCATCGGCGCGAACACGATCGGGATCGCGGGCGTCTATTTCACGAACACGTTCATGATCGCGTACACCACGCAGTACGTCGGCGTGTCGCGGTCGCTGATTCTCGACAGCCTGTTCGCGGTCGCGATCATCCAGTTCGTCGGCCAGCCGATTTCCGCGTGGATTGCCGAGCGTATCGGCGGCGCGCGCTTCCTGAAGCTCGCGGCCGCGCTCGCGATGCTGTCGCCGTATCCGATGTTCATGCTCGTGCAGGGCGGCACGTCGGTGTCGCTCGTGACGGGCATCGCGATCGCGGTCGTCTGCATGTCGGGCTTCTATTCGGTGATCGCGGGCTTCGTCAGCGGCGTGTTTCCCGCGCACGTGCGCTATTCGGCGATCTCGCTCGCGTACCAGATCTGCGGCGCGCTCGCGGGCGGCCTGACGCCGCTCGTCGGCACGTGGCTCGCGCACCGCTTCGCGGGCCAGTGGTGGCCGCTCGCGGTGTTCTACACGTGCCTGTCCGGCATCTCGCTGCTCTGCATCGTCGCGCTCGATGCGCGCCGCGCGGCGCAGCCGGCCGGCGCCGAAGCGCTCGGCACGCACTGAGCACCGATTCACGGTTTTATCCGGAGTGCATATGAAAGACCTGTTGAAAATCGACGGCGACCGCCTGTGGCGCAGCCTGACGGACATGGCGCGCATCGGCGCGACACCTCGCGGCGGCGTGCGCCGGCTTGCGCTCACCGAAGACGACCGGCGCGGGCGTGACCTGTTCGCGCAGTGGTGCCGCGACGCGGGCATGACGGTCAGCGTCGACGAAGTCGGCAACCTGTTCGCGCGGCGCGACGGCGCAGACGCGCACGCGGCGCCGGTGCTGATCGGCAGCCATCTCGACACGCAGCCCGAAGGCGGGCGCTTCGACGGCGTGTACGGCGTGCTGGCCGCGCTCGAACTCGTGCGCACGCTGAACGCTGCAGGCGTCGTGACGAACAAGCCGCTCGAGATCGTGTCCTGGACGAACGAGGAGGGTGCACGCTTCGCGCCGGCGATGCTCGGCTCGGCCGTGTTCACCGGTGCGCTGCCGCTTGCCGATGCGCTTGCGACGCGCGATGCCGACGGCGTCTCGCTCGGCGATGCGCTCGACGCCTGCGGCTATCGCGGCACGCGGCGCACGGGCGGCGCGGTCGACGCCTATTTCGAAGCGCATATCGAGCAGGGGCCCGTG
>NZ_KV786907.1:0-3986 GCF_001806955.1 Burkholderia sp. HMSC10F09 | reverse complement strand
GCGCATATCGAGCAGGGGCCCGTGCTCGAGGCGAACGGCACGACGATCGGGATCGTGACCGGCGGCCAGGCGATTCGCTGGCTCGACGTGACGGTCACGGGTGTAGCCGCGCATGCGGGCACGACGCCGATGCCGTACCGTCGCGACGCCTATTTCGCGGCCGCGCAGATCGCGCTCGATCTGGAGCGGATCGTCGCCGGCTATGCGCCGCGCGGCCTCGCGACGATCGGCCAGGTCGCCGTTCGCAACGCTTCGCGCAACACGATTGCGGGCGAGCTGACCTTTACCGTCGATCTGCGTCATCACGACGATGCCGAAGTCGATGCGATGGAGCGCGCGCTGCGCGATGCAGCGGCACGCGTGGCGGCCGCGCGCGGCGTGCAGGTGGCGATCGAGACTTGCTGGCGCAGCCCGGCGACGCCGTTCGATCGCGCGTGCGTCGAACTCGTCGCGCAGGCCGCGGACGCGTTCGGCTACCGCAGCGAGCGAATCGTCAGTGGCGCCGGACACGATGCGATCGTGCTCGCGCGCAGCGTGCCGACTGCGATGGTGTTCATTCCGTGCGTCGACGGCCTGTCGCACAACGAAGCGGAAGATGCGCTGCCGGACGACGTGACGCGCGGCACGAACGTGCTGCTTCACGCGGTGCTCGCGCGGGCGGGCGTCGCGGCGCGTGTGGACACGGCAACAGCCGCGCCGCGCGTATGACGATGCATTCCGACGAGGACGATCGATGAAGACGTATTTCCATCCCGAGCAATTGCTGCACCATCCGCGCACGTATCTGTCGCGCGGGCAGATGCGGGCGCCGCAGGAAGTGCCGGAGCGCGCGGCGCGCCTGGTCGCCGCTGTGCGTGCACTCGACTTCGACGTGCGCGAGCCGGCCGACCGCGGCACGGCGCCGATCGCGGCCGTGCACGACATGAACTACCTGCGCTTTCTCGAGGACGCGCACCGCGACTGGAAGAAGATGCCCGACGACTGGGGCGACGAAGTGATGTCGAACATCTTCGTGCGCGATCCGAATCCGCTGCGCGGCGTGCTCGCGAAAGCCGCGCGCCATCTCGCGGACGGCAGCTGCCCGATCGGTGCGAACACGTGGCGTGCCGCCTACTGGTCCGCGCAGAGCGCGCTCGCGGCTGCGGCCGACGTGAACGACGGCGCGCGCGACGCGTATGCGCTGTGCCGGCCGCCCGGCCATCACGCGCGCCGCGATGCGGCGGGCGGCTTCTGCTATCTGAACAACGCGGCGATCGCCGCGCAGGCGCTGCTCGGTCGCCATCGGCGCGTCGCGATCCTCGACACCGACATGCATCACGGGCAGGGCGTGCAGGAAATCTTCTACGGCCGCGACGACGTGCTGTACGTGTCGATTCACGGCGATCCGACCGACTTCTATCCGGTCGTCGCCGGCTACGAAGACGAAACGGGCGCCGGCGCCGGCGCGGGCTACAACCTGAACCTGCCGATGCCGCACGGTTCGCCGGAGGCGGTGTTCTTCGAGCGCCTCGACGACGCGTTGCGCGCGCTCGCGCGCTTCGAGCCCGACGCGCTCGTGCTCGCGCTCGGTTTCGACATCTACAAGGACGATCCGCAGTCGCAGGTCGCGGTGACGACCGACGGCTTCGGCCGGCTCGGCAGCGCGATCGGCGCGCTCGGTCTGCCGACCGTGATCGTGCAGGAAGGCGGCTATCACCTCGACAGCCTCGACGCGAACGCGCGCGCATTCTTCGGCGGCTTCGGCGCGGCGCGCTGAGCGTGCCGGCGGCCGGTGCGCGAAGCAGGCGCCGGGCCGATGACGACGCGACATGGGCCGGATGACGGGCCCGTGTGCGCTGGTGCGCCTGATTGAATTCGGCACTGCGCGCGCCGCGACGCCGATGCGTACGGCTCGGCCGCGACGCTCGACGGTGCCGGCGTCAAGACCCCGCGACGGCCGGCGCGCGGCGGCGCTGCATCCGCTGCAGCACGACGAGCGCGAGACCGGCGGCGGCAATCAGCCCGCCGACGAGCGGCACCGCCGCATAGCCGAACCCGGCCGAAATCGCGGCGCCGCCGGCGGCAGCGCCGAGCGCATTGCCGAGATTGAACGCGCCGATGTTGACGGCCGATGCGAGGCCGGGCGCCTCGGCGGCGGCGCGCATCACGCGCATCTGCAGCGGCGGCACGACCGCGAACGTCGCGATGCCCCACACGAGCAGCGTCGCGGCGGCGCCTGCATGCGTCGCGGCGAGCAGCGGGAACGCGGCCATCGACACGATCAACAGCAGCAGGAAACCGATCAGGCTGCCGTCGAGCGAGCGGTCCGCGAGGCGGCCGCCCGCGACGTTGCCGATCGAGAAGCCGACGCCGATCAGCACGAGCATCGCGGTCACGAAGCCGGGTGTCGCGCCGCTCAGATGCTCGAGCGTCGGTGCGACGTACGTGTACAGCGTAAACATCGCGCCGGCGCCGAGCACCGTGGTCGCGAGCGCGCCGAGCACGACGGGACGCGTCAACACGGCCAGCTCGGCCCGCAGATCGGGCATCTTGCCGGCTTCGCCTTTCGGCAGCGCGGCGAACAGGCCCGCAATCGCGATCAGGCCGAGCGCGGCCGTCGCCGCGAACGACATCCGCCAGCCGATGATGTGGCCGAGCCACGTCGCGGCCGGCACGCCGCCGACGTTCGCGATCGTCAGACCCATGAACATCGTCGCGACCGCGCTGGCCTGCTTGTCGCGCGGCACGAGGCTCGCGGCGACCACCGAGCCGAGCCCGAAGAACGCGCCGTGGTTCAGGCTCGTGACGAGGCGCGCGAGCAGCAGCGTCGTGTAATTCGGTGCGACGGCAGACAGCAGGTTGCCGATCGTGAAGATCGTCATCAGCGCGATCAGTGCCGAACGGCGCGGGCGGCGCGCGAGCAGCAGCGTCATCAGCGGCGCGCCGGCCATCACGCCGATCGCGTATGCGCTGATCAGCATGCCGGCCTGCGGAATCGACACGTGCACGCCGTCGGCGATCACGGGCAGCAAGCCCATCGGCGAGAACTCGGTCGTGCCGATGCCGAACGCGCCGGCGGCGAGCGCCAGCAGCGGCAGCGCGGCGCTGCCGCCGGGGCGGGAAGCAGGGGAAGTCGTGGCGGTCAAGCGATGTACTCCTGTAAGCGATGGGCAACGGAACGGCGCCGTTGCGGACAGCCTGCATTGTGCTCGTCCGACTTTTGCGGAAAAAGCCGTATCGGGACGAAACTCTCTTGAATCGATATCAAGAATGGCGGCGCACCGCCGCTGCCGCGCGGGCGCGGGACGGGCGTCGGCGCGCCGGCGCGGACAAAAAAAACCCCGGCCACAGGGGGACCGTGACCAGGGAGGAAAGGCATCCTCTCTTTGGCACGAGGGTGGATGCGCGCGCAGTATATTTCGCGACGTAACGATTTGAAATGTCGTTAAACGGCCGTTTTTGGTGCCAATTCGTCATCCGAATAGCGCGTGCGGCCAGCGCGCGGGCGGCGCGGGGCAGCAGCATCGCCGTCGTGCGAGCGCATGCGGGTCCGTCGCCGCGCGCGGGCGCGAGCGCGCGCCGACGAAGCGTCCCGACGGCGAGCCGGTGGCTGCGCGATCGAACTGGAATTTGGATGAGCCGCGCGCCGGCGTTACGGCCGGGCGCGGGCAGACCGCCACGCACGGCCTTCCATCGGACGAATGGCCTGGCGGCAATGTCCGCCCGCCGTGCGGGCCGGCGAGGCGGCGGCTTTCGGCCGGGCCGCTCAGTGCGCGCCAGGCGCGCCAGGCGCGCTGGCGCCCGACGGCGCCGATGCGACGGCGGGGCTGTCGGCGGCCGGTGCGTTGACGGTCGGTGTCTGCGACGCGTCATTCCGTGCGGCGGGCGCCGCAGCAGGTGCTGCCGATGACGGCGTCGAAACGGCCGGCGTCGACGCGGCGGGCGCCGGCGCAGCCTTCGAAGAAGCGGGCGCCGTCGCAGAAGCGCCAGCCGGAGCCGATGCCGGC
>NZ_KV786906.1:0-10473 GCF_001806955.1 Burkholderia sp. HMSC10F09 | reverse complement strand
TGTCGGTGACGAAGCCGATTCGCGTGAGGCCCGCGGCCTGCGCGGCGCCCATCACCTGCGCGATCACGTCGTAGCGCGTCGCGCGCGACGCGCGCAGCCGCAGCTCGGGCGGCGCAGCGCTCGCGGCGGCCTGCCGGAAGCGCGCGGGCAGCGCCTCGAGCGCGATCGGCGTGTCGTTCCAGTACAGCTTGCCCGCATCGTCGATCGACAGCGTGACCGACTGCGGCGTGTCGCGCGCGACGCTTGCCGCGACCTTCGGCAAGTCGAGCCGGATCGCGTGCGTCATCAGCGGCGCGGTGATGATGAAGATGACGAGCAGCACGAGCATCACGTCGATCAGCGGCGTCATGTTGATCTCCGCCATCGGCGCGGACGTCTTGTGGTGCTCGAGTCCGCCGAATGCCATGAGCGTTCCTCCGGGAAGCGGGCGTCACGCGGGCTGCGCGCAGACGAACACGTGCAGATCGCGCGCGAAGCCGTCGAGTTCCTCGGCGAGTTGCCGGACGAGCCGCCCGAGGATGTTGTACGCGAGCACGGCCGGAATCGCGACGACGAGCCCGAACGCGGTCATGATCAGCGCTTCGCCGACCGGCCCCGCGACGTTCTCGATCTGCGCCTGCCCGCTCGCGGCGATGCTGCCAAGCGCATGGTAGATGCCCCATACGGTGCCGAGCAGCCCGACGAACGGCGCCGTGCTGCCGATCGACGCGAGCAGCACCTGACCGAATTCGAGGCGCCGCTGCGAGCGCAGCATCGCATGACGCAGCGCGCGCAGCACGCGTTCGCTGCGCTCGACGCGCGCGGCCAGCGCGGCCGGCTCATGTTCGTCGGCCGCGTCGCGCGCGGCCTCCGCGAGCGGCACGAACACGCGCTCGCGATCGGCACCGGCCAGCGCGGCGATGCCCGACTCGAGCGACGACGCGCGCCAGAACGCCGCGAGCGCACGTGGCCCCTGCCGCTTCGCGCGCACGAGCAGCCATGCCTTCATCAAGAGGAAGCACCAGCTGGCGATCGACATCGCCAGCAGCGCGTAGGCGACGGCGTGCGTGATCGCGTCGCCGCTTTCGAGGTAGTGGACAACGCCGGTGGGAATGGCCATCGGGGTTCCCCGTCGCGTCAGCGCAGGCCGAGCACGTCCTGCATGTCGAACAGGCCCGTATCGCGCGCCGACAGGAAGCGCACGGCACGCAGCGCGCCCTGCGCGTACGACACGCGGCTCGACGACTTGTGGGTAATCTCGATCCGCTCGCCGATGCCGGCGAACAGCACCGTGTGATCGCCGACGATGTCGCCGCCGCGCACGGCCGCGAAGCCGATCGTCGACGGATCGCGCTCGCCCGTCACACCGTGGCGCCCGTACACCGCGCAGTCGTCGAGCGAGCGGCCGAGTGCGCCGGCGACCGCTTCGCCCATCATCAGCGCGGTGCCCGACGGCGCGTCGACCTTGTGGCGGTGGTGCGCCTCGATGATTTCGATGTCGTAGCCGTGCGAGAAGTGCTTCGCCGCGAATTCGAGCAGCTTCAGCGTGACGTTGACGCCGACGCTCATGTTCGCCGCGAACACGATCGCGACTTTCTCGGCGGCCGCATGGAGCACGGCCTTCTGCTCGGCCGTGAAGCCGGTCGTGCCGATCACGAGCTTCACGTCGTGGCGCAGCGCGGCCTCGACGTGCGCGAGCGTGCCTTCCGGGCGCGTGAAGTCGATCAGATAGTCGGCCTGCGCGAACACCGCGTCGATGTCGTCGGTCAGCTTGACGCCGGTATCCTTGCCGAGGAACGCGCCGGCGTCCTGACCGAGCGACGGCGAGCCGGCGCGGTCGAGCGCGCCGACGAGCTGCGCGTCGGCATCGTTGAGAACGGCTTCGATCAGCATCCGGCCCATCCGGCCCGATGCGCCGGCAATCGCAATCTTCATGGCTTTCTACACGACAGGTCTAAAGGCAGGCGGCGCGGGCCGCCCCGGTTGCACGCGCGCGCCGCTTACTGCGACTGCGCGGGTGCGGTGAGCGGCTGGTTCTGCAGCGTGTCGGACCCTTGCGGGCCGACCGGCGGCGCCGCTTCGTTCGAGACGTTCGGCTGCGGCGGCCGATGGAACTGGAACTGCGGCTGGATCGCCGGCACGGCGCCCGGCGGCTGCCCGCCCGGCACCGGCGCACCGCCCGATGCCTGCGCGGACGGCGTGAAGTGCCGCGTAGCGGAGCCCTGGCCGGAGACCTGATTGGTCGCGCGGTTAGCCGCGCGCGCCGCCCGCGCGTTCGCATCCTGATCGACGACCTCGCCGACCGACGTCGGCGCGCTTGCCGTCGTGACCGCACTCGCGCCGCTCGCGGCCGCGGCGGCGGCCGCCTTGTCCTTCGCCGCTTTCTTGCCGCGGCGGTCGCCGTCGATGTCGGCGAGCAGATCGAGCTCGGACGGCAGATTCTCAGCACCGGTCCAGCTCGCGAGGCGATCGCCCGAGAACGTCAGCACGAGATCGCGCTGCTGGACGACCGACGTCGAGCCGCGCTTGAAGTAGAACAGGTAATCCCAGCGGTCGGCGTGGAACATGTCCGTCAGCAGCGGCGTGCCGAGCAGCGCGCGGACCTGCTCGCGCGTCATGCCGGTCTGCAGTTGCGCGGCCTTCTCCTGCGACACGAAGTTGCCTTGCACGACGGTGATCCGATAAGGCGTGATGCTCTGCGCGATGCGCTGCGTCACGCTGTCGTACGACGAACAACCAGCCAGCGCGGCAACGGCGGCGGCAGCGATGATGGCACTCCGCATGCGGCTCCTCTGAAAGTGCGAAAGAGATTCTGGAATCATTTCCCTCACCGTGCTGGCCCGCGTCGCAGGCCGCGCGTGTTTCTGGAACGGCGAAAAGCCGGTAACATTGAAGCCCTGCATTGTACTCTAGGGACGCCTAGCCATGACCAATCCGACGGATCTCAAGAATATCGGGCTAAAGGCCACCCTACCGCGCCTCAAGATTCTCGAGATCTTCCAGCAGAGCCCCGTGCGGCACCTGACCGCCGAAGACGTCTACCGCAACCTGCTCAACGAGCAGCTCGACATCGGGCTCGCCACCGTCTATCGCGTGCTCACGCAGTTCGAGCAGGCCGGGCTGCTGTCGCGCAGCAACTTCGAATCGGGCAAGGCCGTGTTCGAGCTGAACGAAGGCTCGCACCACGACCACCTCGTCTGCCTCGACTGCGGGCGCGTCGAGGAGTTCTTCGACGCCGAAATCGAAAGCCGCCAGCAGGCGATCGCGAAGGAGCGCGGTTTCCGCCTCCAGGAGCACTCGCTTGCGATGTACGGGTCGTGCACCACCGAAAACTGCCCGCACCGCAAGCACTGACCGACAGCAGCGCCGATGCGCACACGGCCCGGCCGGCATGTCGCCGCCCGGGCCGTCTGTTTTTCCGGCGGCCGTTCGGCCGCCGCGCGCGTCAGAGCGCGCCCGCGCAAGCCGGCTCGAATTCGAGCGCCCAGGCGCCGTCGAGCGGGATCTCGTCGCAGTTCGGCTGCGGGCCGCCGCGATCGACGATCACGAAGTCGCTGACGGCATCGAGCGCGAGCAGCGGATGGTGCCACACGCCTTTCGCATAGTTGACGCCCTGCCAGCCTTCCGCGAGGAACGCGCGCATCGCGTCGGGCCGGAACTCGCCGGCCGGCGCGACGACGACCGCGTAGCGCGACACCGCCGCCAGCGGAATGAACGCCTGGCTGCCGTGCGGATGGCGCTCCATCAGCGTGAGCGCGACGGGCAGCGCACGCGGCTGCGCGCGAAACACGCTGACGAGCGGACGGCCGCCGTCCGCGCAGACGTCGATGTTCGCGAGATCGTGGAAGCGCTCGGTCGTGCCGCCGTTGATCGGGAAATGCCGGGCGCCTTCGAGTGCGATCACGTCGCCGAACGGCGCAAATGCTTCGCGGGTCAGACGCTCGACGCGCAGAGTATGCAAGCTGCTCATCGCCACTCCCTCGTCAGGCCGGTTCGCCCCACAGACGCAGCCGCGACACGCCGCCGTCCGGGAAGATGTTGAAGCGCACGTGCGTGACGGGGCCGAGCGCCGCGAGATCGTCGAACGTGTGCACGCTGTCCATCGACAGCTTCTGCTCGCCCAGCAGTTCGGGCCAGAACATCGCCTGCGTGACCAGCGAATCGTCGGTGCCGCCCGTGACGTGCGCGGCCTGCAGCGAACAGCGGTCCGGGAAGTTGCCCTTGAAGAACGCGGTATCGACTTCGACGCGCCGGATGATGCCCGGCCGCGCCAGCGCGATGATCGCCCAGTCGTTGCCGGGCTCGCGGCGGCGCCGCGTCTCCCAGCCGTCGCCCATGTTCGCGCCGCGCCCCGGCATCAGCATCTGCGAGGCGGCACCGAAGTGCTGGTTGTTCGCGGCGACCAGATAGGCGCCGTTCTCGATCGCGGCCAGATCGACCGGTTCGCCTGCCGGCACGCGGCTCCAGTCGCGCTGCGGCTGCCCGTATACGCGCAGCCGCGCCAGCCCGCCGTCCGGATACAGGTTCACGCGCAGATGCGTGTACGGCCGCGCATCGGCGACCTCGACGTAGTGATGCGCGTTGCCCTGCAGCGTCGTCGCGGCCACGATGGTGTGCCATTCGGCGTCGTCCGACGGCGTGTCGCCGTCCGCGAAGCAGGCGTCGATCGACGCGGCCGGCGGGAAATTGCCGGTGAAGTGGCTCGTATCGAGGTCGACGCCGTGGATCACGCCCGGCCGCGCGAGCCGCACGACGCAGAAATCGTGACCGGTCGTGCGCTTGCGGCGCGTCTCCCAGCCGTCCATCCACTTGCCGTGATCGTCGTACTTGCCGGGGATGAACACGGCCGGCTCGGGGTTCAGCATGCGCTCCTTCGGCGCGAAGAATTCGTCGCTCGCGAACAGCGCAGCGGCGCCCAGGCGCGGATCGGCGAGATTCATGTAGCGCCGCGTGAAGGCCGGCGCGTTCGGGTCGAGAATGGGGGCTGCCATGTCGTCTCCAATTATCGGCTGCACGTCGCGCGTCGCCGCGCGCGCCAGCCTGGCGAAGCAGGCCGGTGCGGCGGGCGCGTCACGCTTGCCCGCCTCCGTAGCCCGCCGTCCTGATGAAATGCCGGCGCATCGCTGCGCCGGCCGGTTGCAACGTGCGCGGACGGTCCGGGGCAGACCGCCGCGCGGCGCTCAGAGCGCGTGAGCCTGGTCGCCGGCGACCGGCGTCGCGCCGTCCTCCTCGGCCGGCACGTAGCGCAGCTCGCGGTTCAGCACGCGCTTCGCACGTGCGCGGTCGATGTCGTTCTCCCACACCGCGACCACGACCGTCGCGACGCAGTTGCCGATCAGGTTCGTCAGCGCGCGGGCGATCCCGACGAACCAGTCGACCGGCAGGATCAGCACGAGGCCCAGCACCGGAATCGCCGGAATCGCGGACAGCGTCGCCGCGAGAATCACGATCGCCGAGCCCGGAATCCCGTGCGCGCCCTTCGACGTGATCATCGACACGATCAGGACCACGATCAGATCGTGCGCCGACAGCGGCGTGTTGGTCGCCTGCGCGATGAACAGCACCGCGAGCGTCAGATAGATCGAGAAGCCGTCGAGGTTGAACGAATAGCCGGTCGGGATCACGAGGCCGACGGTCGAATCCTTGACGCCCATGTATTCGAGCTTGCGCATCACCTGCGGCAGCACCGCGTCCGACGAAGCCGTGCCGAGCACGATCGACAGTTCCTCGCGCAGGTAGCGGATCAGCTTGAACACCGAGAAGCCGGCGAGCCGCATCACGATGCCGAGCACGACCGTGACGAACACCGCGCAGCTCACGTAGAACACCGCGACGAGATAGCCGAGCTGCTTCAGCGATGCGACGCCGTACTTGCCGGTCGTAAACGCGATCGCGCCGAGCACGCCGAGCGGCGCGAGCTTGATGATGAAGCCGATCACGCGGAAGAACACGTGCGACAGCTCCTCGATCAGCCCGTTCACGCGCTTGGCCTTGTCGCCGAGGAGCGACAGCGCCGAGCCGAACAGCACCGCGAACACGAGGATCTGCAGGATGTCGCCCTTCGCGAATGCGTCGATCGCGGTGTCGGGGATGATCTTCATCAGGAAGCCGGCCGTGTCCTTCAGGCTCTCTGCGTTCTTCGCGTACGACGCGAGCGACGACGCGTCGAGCGAGTGCAGGTTGATGTTCATCCCCTCGCCCGGCCGCGTGAGCCAGGCGAGGACGAGCCCGATGCCGAGCGCGAGCGTCGTCATCACCTCGAAGTAGACGACGGCCTTCAGGCCGACGCGGCCGACCTTCTTCAGGTCGCCCGCATTGGCCATCCCGCTCACCACGACGCAGAACACGATCGGCCCGATCACCATCTTGATGAGCTTCAGAAAACCGTCGCCGAGCGGTTTCAGCGACTCGGCGAAATGCGGGAAGAACGCGCCGAGCGCGACCCCGAGGATCAGTGCGATCACGACTCGACCAAACAGCGAATTGAGGAACTTTGACACGGCGCTCTCCCGAGATGGGTTGCAGTTTCGTCTGTTCATACTGGTAAGACCAGTGATGTTATGGTCGATAGTAGGAAGCCGATATAGTCGCGTCAAGGCTCGTCAAAATAGGGATTTCCCGCCCCGCAGCCGAACTGGTGCGACGCGGAAAACCGGCCGTGTCGTGGCTTTCCCGTAGCCGCGGATGCGCGGCGCCGGCGCGGTTTACAATGCCGGTCAGACCGGCCATCGTTCACCTCATGAAAAACGTTCCGCATACCGTGACCGACGCCGCCATCGCGACGATCCGCGACCGGATCGAGGCAGGCGTGTATCCGGTCGGCAGCCTGCTGCCGGCCCAGCGGCAGCTCTCCGAGGAGCTGGAGATCAGTCGTGCGTCGTTGCGCGAGGCGCTGTCGACGCTCGAAGCGCTCGGCATGCTGCGCATTCGCGCCGGCAAGGGCGTGTATGTCGAAAGCGCGCGCGCGACCACCGCCCATGCGTGGCAGTTCGCCGAACAGTCGTCGCCGCCCGACACGTACCAGATGCGCTACGCGCTCGAAGGCTTCGCCGCGCGGATGGCCGCGCGCGTCGTCAGCGACGACGACATCGCGTGGTTCGAAGACAATCTCGCCGATCTGCACGTCGCGCTGACCGAGAACGCGCTCGAGGACGCGTCGCAGCTCGACTTCGAGTTCCACATGCGCATCATCCATCTGGCCGGCAATGCGGCGATCGAATCGGTCCTGCGCAGCAGCGCGGACATCATGAAGGAAAGCCAGCGCATGCCGTTCTACCGGCGCGAGCTGCTGCTGTCGACCTGGCACGAGCATCGCGCGATCGTCGATGCGCTGAGTGCGCGCGACGCGGCCGCGGCCGGCACCGCGATCGAAACGCACATCTCGAATGCCGCGCAGCGCGCGGGCATCTTTTTCCCGACACCGGGCGCGTAAGCGCCGTCTACGTCCTCGACGCCGGCGACGGCACGCGATACGCGAGCGCGCACTCGATGAATGCGCGCGCCGCGACGCTGCGATAGGCGCCCTTGCGCGTGAGCAGCGCGGCCGTGCGCGTCGGCAGCGGCGGGTCGACGGGCAGCGCGCACAGCTCGTCGCTGCCGCGCGCGACCGCGTCGGGCAGCACGGTCGCGAGCCGTCCGCGTCGCACGAGCTCCAGCACCGCGCTGACCGTGTTCGTCTCGATCGCGATCCGCGGCTGCGCGCGATGCTCGACGAAATAGCGGTCGATGCGCTCGCGCGTCGCAAAGGCGCGGCTCAGCAACACCAGCGGCTCGCCGCTCAGCTCGGCCGGCGTGAGCGCGCGGCGACGGCGCGCGAGCCGATGCGTGCGCGCGGTCACGAACGCGAGCGATTCGTCCCAGAGCGGCAGCGCGTCGATCTCCGGCGCGCGCGCCGGCACGAACGCGAAGCCCGCATCGAGGCGGTCTTCGACGAGCAGCGACTCCATGCGCGCCTGCGGCATCGCGTCGATCGTCAGCACGACGTTCGGATACGCGGCATGAAACGCGTCGACGAGCGAGCCGCTCAGATAGGCCGCGAAGGTCGGCATCATCGCGAGCCGCAGCGAGCCGGTCGCGAGATCGGCCGCATCGTGCAGCGCACGCGCGCCCGCGTCGAGCGCGTGCAGCGCCGCGCGTGCGTGCTTCGCGTAGACGTCGCCGAATTCGGTGAGCCGCACCGTGCGGCCCGAGCGGTCGAACAACGGCACGCCGAGCGTTTCCTCGAGCTGGCGAATCTGCTGCGACAGCGTCGGCTGCGACACATGCAGCGCATCGGCCGCGCGCGTGAAACTGCCCTGCTCGGCGACGGCCAGGAAATAGCGGATGTGACGAAGCAGCATGGCGGCTCAAGTATTGGTTTTACCAATGCATCGTACAAGGATCGAGTCTTGGACGCTATGACTCGATTTCCGCATCATACGCACATCCGCTCCGCGCAACGCACTCGCCGTCGCGCCCCGGGGCGGCCCGGCGCAGCTGTGTAGCGCTCGGCCGCTTCGTGTGTGAATGCGCGAGGTCTGCGGTCTCCGTGGCCGGCCGCCGCATCGGTTGCGCCGCAAGCGGCTCCGCCGTTCCCTTGACCCGCGCCGCCGACGGCCAGCGCCGCCGGCCGCCGCTTTTTTTGCGACCATGAAACCGTCTTCCGATTCCCATCCGCCGCTGACACGCGGCATGACGCTGCTGTTCGCCTGCGCGTGCGGCATCGTCATCGGCAACATCTACTACGCGCAGCCGCTGCTCGCCGCGATCGCGCACAGTTTCGGCCGCGCACCGGCCGAGCTCGGCTATCTCGTCACGCTGACGCAGATCGGCTACGCGGCGAGCCTGCTGCTGATCGTGCCGCTCGGCGACGCGCTGAACCGCCACACGCTGATCGTGCGGCTACTTGCGCTGAACGTCGTTGCGCTGGTCGGCGTCGCGTTGAGTACGCAGTTTGCGATGTTCGTCGCCGCGAACGTCGCGCTCGGTTTCGTCACCTGCTCGACGCAGCTGCTCGTGCCGTTCGCCGCGTCGCTCGCCGATGCGCGCACGCGCGGCCGCGCCGTCGGCACCGTGATGAGCGGGCTGCTGCTCGGCATCCTGCTTGCGCGCGTCGCCGCGGGCGCGATCGCCGATTGGTTCGGCTGGCGTGCGGTCTACGCGATCGCCGCTGCGATGGTGCTGGCGCTGACGGTCGTGCTGGCCGTGAAGCTGCCGAAGGATCGCCGCGACGCGCGACTCGACTATCCGGCGCTGATGAAATCGCTTGCCGCGCTCGTGCGCGCGCAACCGCTGATCGCGCTGCGCTCGGCATACGGCGCGCTCGTGTTCGCGTGCTTCAGCCTGCTGTGGACGGGCCTCACGTTCCTGCTCAGCCAGCCGCCCTACGGCTACAGCGAAGGCCGGATCGGCCTGTTCGGCATCGTCGGCGCGGTGGGCGCGCTGGCGGCGACGTCGGCTGGCCGGCTCGTCGATCGCGGTCACGGCAACGCGGCAACGGGACTCTTCGCGGCCGCCGTGCTCGCCTCGTTCGCGCCGATCGCCGCCGGTGCGCATTCGCTCGCCGCGCTGATCGCCGGCATTCTGTTGCTCGACGTCGGCGTCCAGGGCATGCACATCTCGAATCAGAGCGTGATCTACGCACTCGCCGGCGACGCGCGCAGCCGCGTGACGACGATCTACCTGACGAGCTATTTCGTCGGCGGCGCGCTCGGGTCGTTCGCGGCGAGCGTCGCGTATGGCCTCGACGGGTGGCGCGGCGTGTGCGCGGCAGGCGGCGTGCTTGGCGGCGTGCTGGTTGCGGTGTGGCTCGCGTCGCAGCGCGTCGGCGCGCGCGAGGTCGCGCAGTGATGTGATCGGGTGCGGGGCGTGTGGTGGGTGGGTCGGGGTTGGGGGAAAGCGCTTCGCGCGTGTCGGCGGGCGTCGCTTGCCGCCCGAAGCGGCACTTCCCGTTTCTCGAAATCGGTCAAAGGGGCGGTCAGTTTGGCGTTCAAGTCCTTCGTGCGACGCTTCGATCGCTGGCGCGCGGCACGTCCGGCCTCCGTCAGCCACAGGCGCGAAGCGCGGCCATCCGTCTCGTCCGCGCGACGCTCGATCAATCCCGCCTTTTCGGTCAGGTCGGCAAGACCGCTCATTCCCGGCGCGCCGAGATCCAGCGCGGCACCGGCCTCGCTCATGAGCGCGCCGTTGTGCTCGCCCAGAAAAAACAGCAGCCCTGCCTGGGCTGCAGTGACGCCGCCCGCGGCCGCACGCATTTGCGACCACCGTTGCAGCCGGCGCTGTCCGACATTCAATAGATAGACGAGACGATGCTTCATTGACGGGCAGATATCAGCCCGCGGAGTTAGTTCGCGTGCGAATTGCATCACTCGCCTCCAGCGACATTTCCGTAGCGGCCGCATCGAACGTTGGACACATTCCCCGACACGCCCTACCGAAATCCACACCGAACAAAAAAGCCCGGCCGGAAAACCGGACCGGGCTTGCATGACGCGCGCGCCGCCGCATAACGGCGGC